>JBDKHS010000380.1:0-3481 GCA_039797505.1 Pseudomonadota bacterium
TTGTACTTGTTGAAAATAACTGTCGTGATGCAGATCGGGCACACCTGAATCCAGATAAATCGGGTTATTCACGCTGTCTTCAACAACCACACGCCCTTCTGCATTCAGCAAGGTAAAACGACTGAAGCGTGAATAATAGCTGCGCATGCGCACTAACATATTGCTTTGCTGAATAGGACTGAGGTCAAGCAAACTATAAGCGGCAGTGCGCATAATTTGCTCATTTTCGGTTAAATATTGATTGCCTTGCTGCGCGAGACTATTAACCAGAAGGTCATGACGTTTAAGAATGCCGTCATAAACAAAATGCGATGCCGCCCACAACATCGCTCCCAAGATAAAAACGCTTAATACAGCCATCAGAATCAAGAGTTTTGAAAACGCTTGACTGAGTGACTGTGGCTTTTCAGCACCTTGTTGTAGCTCAACCGTGGGGGAAGACATTATCCATTCAGTTCGTTAGTTTAAAGGGGCGGTAAGGTATCACCTGATTCACAAAAACCCAGTGCTAAAAGTTGCAGACTGAGTAAACGTGCATCCTGTGAGCCAACATCATACTGTTTTGGAGAAACAACTTTGCTTGATTCTAATACAAAATTCAGCGTTTGGTAGGAAATTTTTGTGGGCAGGGGCACAATTATTTCGTTATATCCTGCAAAAACTTCCGTGGGAATGAGCCAAGGCATTTCTCCAAGCTGTAAACTCAATTGATTCGTATAATTTTCCCAATGTTCTGGCACATAAGCACGGATAAAAAATGCGTTATAGCAGAGACTTGCGTGCAATTGTCCGCTTATTTTATGACTCATCCACTGCTCTGGATAAAGTTCGCTAAAATTTTCAGGGGTGAGCATTGCTTTTGAATAATACGCAGGTATCACGGGCTGCGCTTGCAAGTGCTGCATCATTTTTTGAAACGCAGGGTAAAAGTCTTTGGGATTTTTATCGACATCTAACACCCCATTTTCCTGATGCCAAGCATGCAGCATAAATTCTCCCGCCAACACACTCGCTCCTGAGTTTTCCAAGCTCAAAACAGCATGGGGTTTTAAATTAACTTCTTGAAAATGTACTTTTTTCCATGTGGGCGCAGCGACGTGAATTTCACGCCGATACACAATTTCACCGTGTTCAGAAATAATTTTCAAACTCAATTGTAAGGGTGTGCTGGTTTGTTCCGCGCTACACACCTGAAAATCCAATTGGTACAGCGAATTGGTGGAATGATATTCTTTATCAAGCTGTTGGCTGAGTTTGCCGCCCTTGGCTAATTGCACCGCATGACGTGGTAATACTTCTACCCATTGTGCAAATTCATTCACTTCCCAGCCTGCATAATCGCGTAAAAATGACCCATTTCTTAAAATATTGGTTGGAATATCATGCAAAGCCCACAGCCCAAAACCCACGGTGAATTCTTTGAGTAATTCGGTCGCGCCCACTAAAAACTCGTTCAGGTGTTGCGGGTCAATCGCGGTGTTATGAGTGAATTCGGGCGTATTATCAATAAAATTAAATGGGTCAATAAATAAAGCATTCTGGGTTTGCTTGCGCACGGTTTCCAACATCCAGCGCAGCCGATATAAAGCCGTTTCTGCCGAGGCAAATTTTTCAGTGTTATCGCTGCCCCATGCGGGCGAATAATATAAAAATGTGATGTCAGTTTCACTGTCAATGTCGAAAGTAGTTTCGTGACAAACGTACTGATGTTTTTTGTCCAAAGGCTCACAATCGACCCGCACTTCAAAACTCAGTGGGGGAAAATGTTCGCGACTAAATGCCAATAATTTTTTCGTCAGCCACTGATCCCAAAATTGACTCCACAGTTTAATCGCAGGCGATTTAAAACTGGGGACAGGAATTTGTTGGTAATTTCTAAATTTGAACTGATAAAAACGCCGTGGATACAGCGCGTTGATTTCTTCAAGGCTATAATTTTGTTTTAAAAATTCTTGATAACCCGATTGTTTGGCAATACGTAAGCGGGTGTTCAAGGGGTGATGCACGATATTCAGAAAGAAAAAATCTTCCCAAGTTAAAAAGCCACCTAAGACACAATCATAATTTTTAACAATTGCCCACAAGGTGCACAAATAATCGCGCCATGCTTCGTGCACATATTCATCGGTAAATACCGCAAATTGTCGCGCTTCGCTGTCAGGATAGCTGACAATACCACCCTCATGCGCATATCCAATCCGTAAAATACACAATAAACCCTGCGCCTGAATTCTTGCCAGCAAGGCATTAAATAAGTCTAAATATTCTTGATGGTATTGAATGGGGCGCACTTGTGGCTGAAAACCCACCCACGGCACGAGAATAATTACCGTATTAAAACCGCGTGTGTGAATATCCGCAAGCTCTGCATCAAGGGTTTGTAAATTCAGCGTGCACCAAAAATCAGGAGCCCAGCTATGAGGCTGGAAATGTGTCGCAATAATCGGGTGGGCAGGAATGCGGAACGCAGTTGTAGGCATGAATGATTATCAATGTGAACATAAACAAGAGGCTATCTTCGATACGCGCAAGATAGCCCCAGTGCACAACAAGCGGTTATTTAAGCAACCGTTACATCTTTTGCTAAATACACGTCTTGAATTGCATTTAATAATGCCACGCCTTCGTTCATCGGCTTTTGGAACGCTTTGCGCCCAGAAATCAAGCCCATGCCGCCTGCACGTTTGTTAATCACTGCGGTGCGTACCGCTTGACGTAAATCGTCTTTACCGCCTGCTTCGCCACCAGAATTGATTAAACCTGCACGCCCCATGTAGCAATTCGCCACTTGGTAGCGCACTAAATCAATCGGGTGATCAGTGGTTAATTCGCTGTACACTTTGGGGTGGGTTTTGCCGAACTT
The DNA here is from genome assembly GCA_039797505.1 of Pseudomonadota bacterium. Classification (GTDB taxonomy): domain Bacteria; phylum Pseudomonadota; class Gammaproteobacteria; order Beggiatoales; family Beggiatoaceae; genus JAQTYU01. The sequence goes on from JBDKHS010000380.1 coordinate 2,864, forward strand.
AATCGCGTTATAGCCGCCATTATTTTCCGCTTGTTTTTGCTTGACGATGTCAGCATTAATCGTGGCTGCCAAATGGTTGGCTTGTCCGGTTAAATCTGCGGAAACGTGATAATCCACACCATCTTTTTTGAAGTCGGGATTACGTAAATATGCCCATAAAATCGTGACCATGCCTAATTCATGCGCACGGGCAAAGGCTTCACTGACTTCTTGAATTTGGCGGCGGCATTCGGGAGAACCGAAATAAATGGTTGCGCCAACCGCAGTCGCGCCCAAATCAAAGGCTTGTTCGACACTGGCGAACAGGGTTTGGTCGTAAATCGCGGGATAGGTCAAAATTTCATTGTGATTAATTTTCACCATGAAAGGGATTTTGTGTGCGTATTTGCGAGATACAGAACTCAACACGCCCAGCGTTGAAGCCACGGCATTACAACCGCCTTCAATTGCCAATTTCACGATATTTTCAGGGTCAAAATAGGCAGGATTGGGCGCAAAAGAACCGCCGCCAGAATGTTCAATGCCTTGGTCTACGGGCAGAATAGATAAAAAGCCCGTGCCTGCTAAACGCCCATGATTAAACATGTCTTGCAGATTGCGCAATACGGCGGGTTTGCG
>JBDKHS010000381.1:0-6491 GCA_039797505.1 Pseudomonadota bacterium
GTGAGTATGGTTCTTATTCTGATAAGAATAAAACTGTTTGTAATCAATCAGTTACAGGTCAGCGTGTGTTGCGCGGTGGTTCATGGGGCGGGGCTAGCTACGTTCGTTCTGCCAACCGTTACAACCTCGGTCCAACTTACCGATACTTCAACCTTGGTTTTCGGTTAATTTCCCCCTAGGATTTACCCTTTGTTCTTTTTCCTTTTACTCTTTATTATTCCCTCGTTCCCAAGTGCCACTTGGGAATGCCATCTTGACCGCGTTGCGGTCTATATTTATACAGGATGCGGCGCATCCAAGAATGTATTCCCAAGCAACGCTTGGGAACAAGAAACCTACAGTGCTTTCCAAATTGCGATAAATTAAAAGCTTAGCAACGTGCACAAAACTCAACGCACAGGCAACTCGCCTGCCTGAATAGATAAGGATTGTTGTTGTAAATAATCTTCGATGCCTTGCGCATTTTGTGGGCGAGAAAAGAAAAATCCTTGCACATGATGACAGCCCGCCGCTTCCAACACCGTAACCTGAAAATTCGTTTCCACACCTTCCGCCACCACTTTAATTCCAAATGCCTCACCCAAGGAAATAATCGCCTTCGCAATTTTGGCAGATTTGCCGTGAGTATCGATTTCGCGAATAAAACCTTTATCAATTTTCAGCGCGTCAATCGGGAATTGTTGCAGATAACTTAAAGAAGAATAACCTGTTCCAAAATCATCGATATAGAGTTTAACATTCAGTTTCTTCAACTCTTTCAGCATTTCTAGCAAATATTCAGGGTCTTGCATGATGGCACTTTCAGTGATTTCAATCCGACAAGCTTCACCCGCAATCCCACTATTTTCAATAATATTTTGAAAGACTTGCACTAAATCCGCCTGTTTCAATTGAATGGGCGACACATTGATATTCATACCCAAATCTGCAAACTCGGGGAATTGTAGCTGCCAACGTCTTAATTGTTCACAAGCTTCTTGAAACACCCACAAACCCAACTCACGAATTAAACCCGTTTCCTCAGCCACAGGAATGAATTTGTCAGGCATGACCAAACCTTGCTCAGGATGTTCCCAACGCACCAAGGCTTCAAGGCTAACAATTTGCCGCGTTTTCAGTGAAATAATGGGCTGATAAAATAAACGGAATTCATGACGTTCCAAAGCTCTGCGCAAATCCGATTCCATGCGCAACAAATTGACCACTTGGGTGTGCATCCCTTCTTGAAAAATCATAATCCGTCCGCGCCCCCGATATTTAGCTTCATACATCGCAATATCGGCATCGCGTAACATTTCTTCAGGGTCTTTATAGCCTTGTGTACCCAAAGCAATCCCAATGCTTGCCGTGGTGTTAAAAATCTGTTGTTCTAGCGTATAAGGCTTGCTGAGCTGTTGCTGAATCTTTTCAACCCGCTGTTCCAACGTTTCAGTTTCATCCAAATGATGCAAAATTAACGCAAATTCATCGCCCCCAAACCGAGCCACCACATCACGTTCCATATCCGTTTCTTGTAATAAGCGGTTCGCAATTTCCGTGAGTAATTGATCGCCCGCCCAGTGCCCCATGCTGTCATTAACGACTTTAAAACGGTCTAAATCGACAAAAAGCACGGCAAAGGCAGCATTTTGCGGTGTGGGATTTTGATGGTAAATCTCTAAGGTTTCTAGGAGTTTACTGATGAAAGTATTGCGGTTAAATAAGCCTGTCAGTTGATCATGGGAGGCATCATACAGCAACTTAGCCTCGGCATATTTACGTTTGGTAATGTCTTCAACCATGCCTTCATAATAGGCAACGTTGTCGTGCTCATCGCGCACCAAGCGTGCAGTTTCATTCACCCAAATAATACTTTGATCGCGTCGAAAAGCTTGATATTCAAAATTTTGGATTTCTGAATGGGTTTCTAATAATTCAATAAAACGCAGTCTCTCTTTGGGATCGACATAGAGCTGATTTTGCACATCATTGATTTCATAGTGCATTTGCTCTGCGGAATCATATCCAAAAATCCGCACAAAGGCAGGATTGACATTAATATAATGTCCGTCGGGCGTGGTTTGGAAAATCCCTTCAATCGCATTTTCAAAAATATCCCGATAACGCTGTTCTGCCTGAATCCGTGCCTCTTCTGCCGCTTTGCGTTCGGTGATGTCTTCCATCATGCAAATGATAAAAGGCTCGCCTGCACTGCGCACAATCGAACAGCTTTGATTAGTCCACACAATGTTATTGTTTTTACATTGATAACGCTGCGCGACTAGGAAGGTGTCATAGTTGCCATTGAGCAAATTCCGCAACATTTCTTGTTCAGTTTCAGCATCTTCCGCATACGCCAATTCATGTAATAAACGACTGTGCAATTCAGTCTCGCTAAAACCCAACATGTGCTGTAAGGATTTATTGCTGCTGATAATTCGTCCTTCCAAATCAATTTGGGCAATGCCTAAAGCGGCTTCATTAAAAATGGATTGAAAACGTTGTTGACTGACGGTAAGGGCGTGGGTGATTTTATTGCGGGCTTCAATTTCGGTGTTTAAAGATTCGTTGGCAACCAGTAAACCTTGTGTGCGCTCTGCCACCAAAGTTTCTGCCCAGCGCGCCCGTGTCAGAATAATATGCGCATAACGCAATACGCCCAAAGTGAACAAAATACCCGTGAGCAAGATAATCCATGAATAACGTTGTTCAACTTCCGAAAGTTCGCCTTGCAAACTGTATAAACCAATACGCCACCACCGCTTGCCAAAATCAGTTAATTCCAAGGGGGTAGACACTAATTCAGTGGCAACATGTTCATGTGATAGCCAAGAAGGGCTATATAACAAAGTAGTTGTGGTGTTAGGGGTTTCGTCTGTCACCTTCCAGAAAGTATCTGAACGTAATTTATTCAGACGTAACTCTTTATCTATCAAAGGTTCTAACACCACAATGCCGACGATAAAGCCACGTAATTCACGCTGCCGTTCTGCCACGGTATTGACTTCACGCTGATATACAGGTAACACCAAATACACGCCCAACACATTACCCGCCGTACTGGGTAAATACATCGCATCACTCATCAGTAATTGTGCTTGATTGCGAGCCTGTTCTAAGGTTTGGCGAAGTTGTGGATTTGAAGCAAGGTCGAAACCAGCCAAAGCTGTTAGTTTGCTGCTTTCTAAATGTAAGATAGGGTAGTGCGCAGGACGGGATTGTAAGGTTTGCGGTTGACCATCCGCGCCCCATTCCCAAAAATGTAAACTGGGATTATCACGTCGAGCTATGTCCGTGACATAGTCTACTTGTGGAGGGGCAACTGAGGGAGCCCATGCAACCCCTTGTAAAATATCCTGTCCTAGAATACTGATATTTTGTTTAAAGAAATTTTTAAAATCAGCATGACCGAGACCGTTGTGAATATTGTATAAGCCCCGTGTTGAATACAACACGCTGCTGAAGCTGACCAGAGTCTGACGTAAGCTGCGGACATAGCCATCTGTCTTGAGGCGTTTATCTTGTAAGACTCGTTCACGTTCCCAGTCTTTCACGAAAAAAAACGCACTCAGTGATAAACTGAAACCGATGACTAAAATCAGAGTAAGAGAAACATCATGTTTTTTCAATTAACTAAGCTGCTCTCGTGATGAACTGGAAAACGCTAAGCGAGCATAATGAGCCGCGCCCCATAATCCAATTTCTGGTATTAGGATGACTGAGACGGGAATAGTTTGCATTAAGACTGCAAAACGCCCTTTATCATTAAAGGCTTGCATAAAGCAATCATCTTGCAGATGCGGCAAAATTTTAGGTGCAATTCCGCCCCCCAAATACACTCCCGCCCGTCCCATAAATTTTAAGGCAAAATTCCCTGCCTCTGCTCCGTAAATACTCACAAAAACTCGTAAGCTTTCTTGACACAAATAATCAGTTTTAGCTAAACCAAATTCAGTAATCAGGGGACTGGGATCAATGTCTTGTTGCAGTGCTGTTTGAATCGCTGGCAAGGGTAAGTGTCGATGCAGCTCACATAAATATTGATAAATATGCACCAGCCCTGAGCCTGACAACACCCGTTCATAACTGACGCGGGCATAATAACGGTTTAAATACTGCAACAATCCAATTTCCAGCGTATTGCGCGGTGCAAAATCGCTGTGCCCCCCTTCGGTGGCAATCGGTAAATGTTGCATCCCGTCCCAATATAAACAAGATTCGCCCAAGCCCGTGCCCGCTGCGAGCAACACCGCATTGCCTTGACTGGGCTGTCCTTGTTGGAGAACTTGCAACTGCCTTGGCTTAAGGCAAGCAATCCCCCAGCCCATCGCTTCTAAGTCATTGAGTAGTTTAACCTGTTCTAGATTAAAAAACTGTTGCAACTCAGCCGTCGCAATGCTCGCCCAATGCGGTAAATTAGGCAACGTGCAATTTTTTGCACAAATCGTGCCTGCTACCCCTAAACAGACAGCGGTAATTTTTTGGGAACAAGCGGCGTGTTCATCTAAAAATTGGCGAAGAATAGCGCGTAAATCTTGATATTTTTGACTGGGATAGCGTGCACTGGCAAGCAGAGACAATTCGGGTGAGTATAAGGCAAGATGAGTTTTTGTACCGCCAATGTCACCAGCAAGAATCATAGACTTATCACATAAAATTTGAGAAAGATAAACGCGGTTTATGCAAAACCATGTTGTTGTAAAAATTTTAAGTCAATTGGCGTATTTTGTGAACTCTGTGCCGCAGTGCCAAGCAGTAAGCGTTCTAAATAGCGTGCAATAAGATCAACTTCTAAATTGACTTTTTGCCCCACGCTCGCTTTTGCCAAGGTGGTTTTTGCCAAGGTATGCGGCACGATGTTCAAACTAAAGCTTGCACCGTCAACACTGTTCACAGTCAAACTAATGCCATCGACACAGATTGAGCCTTTATGCGCAATGTATTTTGCCAATTCGGGCGGGGCGGCAATCTGAATTCTAATCGAACGCCCTTCGCTATACACCTGTTGAATGCTCCCAACCCCGTCCACATGCCCGCTGACCAAATGTCCGCCGAGATGGGTTTGCAGGGTCAGGGCTTTTTCTAAATTCACAGGACTATTCAAGCTGATTGCGCCCAGCGTGGTGTGGTTTAAAGTTTCCGTAGACACGTCCGCCCAAAAGCCGCGCGTTTCTAAACTGACCACGGTGAGACAAGTGCCATTCACCGCGATGCTGTCGCCCAATTGCACGTTGTTTAATGGCAACTCGGCGGTGTCGATGAATAAACGCGCATCCACCCCACGCTGTTCACGTTGGGCAAGTTTACCCACGGCTTGAATAATTCCTGTAAACATTTAGTCCTCGTACTTCGGATAAGCGGTAATACGCCAATCGTCACCAATGGCGCGCACGTCGGCAATGTCTAAACGCATTTTCTGTTTTAGATTTTCAATAAACGGCAAATTAAACAAGGCGCGGGCTTTGTTGCCCATTAAAATCGGGGCCATGTAAATTACTAATTCATCGACTAAACCCGCCCGCAGCATTGAACCGCTCAAAGTTGAACCCGTTTCTAGCAGCAATTCATTGACTTCAAAATCCCGCGCCAGAATTTCACACATTGCAGGCAAGTCTATATCGCGTTCACGCGTTGGCAAATAAATCACTTTCGCGCCTGCTTTTTCCAGAATTTGCTTGACGCTTTCGCTGCTGGAGGCAGTGAAAATCACGGTTTCTCCGGGCAAACCCAGCATTCTTGCCGTGGGCGGCGTACTTAAATGTGCGTCCACAATCACCCGCAACGGTTGCTTGATTTTTGCAGGACGAAATAAATGTGTAGGCAATTCCGACTCGCGCACTGTCAGCATGGGGTCATCCGCGAGTACCGTGCCTGCCCCCGTCATAATTGCAGAACTACGCGCCCGTAAGGCTTGCACATCACTGCGCGATTCTTTGGATGTAATCCAGCGACTTTCTCCCGAAGCCATCGCGGTGCGTGCGTCTAAACTCATTGCCATTTTGCAACGAATATAAGGGCGACCATGACGCATCCGCATGAAAAAACCCGCATTGAGTTTTTCCACTTGCCCACTCAGCACTGAAGTTTCCACCGCAATGCCTGCCAGCTCTAACTTATCAATGCCTTTGCTGGCAACCACGGGATTGGGGTCGGTGGTGGCGGCGACGACACGGGTAATTCCTGCTTTGATTAAGGCATCAGTGCAGGGCGGCGTGCGCCCATAATGACAACACGGCTCTAAGGTCACGTAACAAGTCGCGCCTTTTGCCTTGTCTTTCGCCATTTGCAGCGCGTAGATTTCGGCATGGGGTTCGCCCGCGACTTGATGCCAGCCCTCGCCCACAATTTCCCCATCGCGGACAATGACACAGCCCACGCGGGGATTGGGGTTGGTGCTCCACAAGCCGCGTTCTGCGAGTTGTAAAGCACGCGCCATATAAAAATGGTCGTTAGGGGTGAGTTCAGCCATAAACAGGGAAACGTGCACAAAGGGCTGAAACTTGTTCGCTGAC
>JBDKHS010000382.1:0-3765 GCA_039797505.1 Pseudomonadota bacterium
CCACCGAAGGCGAATATAATCCTGAATTTTCAATGCAGCCCGTGGCAGAGCATTTAACTAAATTATTAGGGCAGCCCGTGCGTTTAATCAAAGACTGGTTAGACGGCGTAGAAGTCAGCGAAGGCGAAGCCGTGCTGTGTGAAAACGTGCGCTTCAATGTGGGCGAAAAGAAGAATAAAGATGAGTTAGCCCAAAAATTGGCAAAACTCTGTGATATTTATGTGATGGATGCCTTTGGAACGGCGCACCGTGCGGAAGCTTCGACCCACGGCGTGGCAAAATTTGCGCCCATCGCCTGTGCAGGGATGTTGTTGGCAGATGAATTGGACGCTTTGGGCAAAGCCTTGGCAAATCCTGCGCGTCCGATGGTTGCGATTGTCGGTGGCTCGAAAGTGTCCAGCAAACTCACCGTTTTAGAATCTTTGTCAAAAATCGTGGATCAATTAATTGTTGGCGGCGGCATTGCCAACACGTTTTTAGTCGCGGAAGGTTATAACGTCGGCAAATCTTTATATGAACCTGAATTAGTTGAAGAAGCTAGACGCTTGATTGCAGAAGCCAAAGCACGCGGTGCAGATATTCCAATTCCTACCGATGTGATTGTGGGCAAAGCCTTTGATGCGAATGAAAAAGCGGTTTCCAAGTTGGTCAGTGAAGTGGCTGATGACGACATGATTTTTGATATTGGCGAACAAAGCCGCGCCAAATTGGTCGAAGTGCTGAAAAAAGCAGGCACGATTGTGTGGAATGGCCCTGTGGGCGTGTTTGAATTTGACCAATTCGGGGGCGGCACGAAAGCTTTATCTTTGGCAATTGCTGAAAGTGCGGCGTTCTCGATTGCAGGCGGCGGCGATACTTTGGCAGCGGTTGATAAATATAACATTGCAGACCAAGTTTCTTATATTTCCACGGGCGGCGGCGCATTCCTCGAATTTTTAGAAGGGAAGGTTTTGCCCGCAGTTGCCATTTTAGAACAACGCGCTCAAGCGTAAGGAGTAATACATATGCCTATGATTTCATTGCGTCAATTATTGGACCATGCGGCTGAATATCAGTATGGAATTCCTGCGTTCAATGTGAATAACATGGAACAAGTGCAGGCGATTATGCAAGCGGCAGATGCCACGGACAGCCCTGTGATTTTGCAAGCCTCGGCTGGGGCGCGGAGTTATGCGGGTGAGCCATTTTTACGCCATTTGATTTTGGCGGCGGTGGAAATGTATCCGCATTTGCCCATCGTGTTGCATCAAGATCATGGTGGTGAACCTGCGGTATGTTTGCGTTCGATTCAAAGCGGTTTTAGTTCGGTGATGATGGACGGTTCTTTAATGTCCGACATGAAAACGCCTTCGACTTATGAATATAACGTGCAGATTACTAAGCATGTGGTGGATATTGCCCATGCGGTTGGGGTTTCGGTGGAAGGGGAATTGGGCTGTTTGGGTTCTCTGGAAAGCGGTATGGCGGGCGAGGAAGATGGTTCTGGGGCTGAGGGCGTGTTGTCTAAAGCGCAGTTATTAACTGATCCTGAACAAGCTGCGGATTTTGTGAAGCAAACTCGTGTCGATGCTTTGGCGATTGCGATTGGGACTTCGCATGGGGCGTATAAATTTACCCGTCCACCCACAGGGGATATTTTGGCAATTGAGCGCATTAAGGAAATTCATGCGCGTATTCCTGACACGCATTTAGTGATGCACGGTTCTTCTTCTGTGCCCCAAGATTGGTTAGCAATTATTAATCAATATGGCGGCGCAATGGGTGAAACGTATGGCGTGCCTGTGGCTGAAATCGTGGAAGGGATTAAGCATGGGGTGCGTAAGATTAATATTGATACTGATTTACGCATGGCTTCAACGGGCGCAATTCGTCGCGCAATGGCTGAAAATCCCAAGGAATTTGACCCACGTAAATATCTGAAGACGGCAACTAAGGGCATGTCTGAAATTTGTAAGGCGCGTTATGAAGCCTTTGGTTGTGCGGGCATGGCTTCTAAAGTGAAGGCGTTGCCGCTGGGGGATATGGTTGAACGCTATTTGAAAGGGGAACTTGATCCTCGGGTGAATTAAGGGTGAGAGGGGGCAGAGAGGTTTTTGTCTTTGCCCTTATTTTTAAGACTTGGAAGTCTGATTATGAACACAATGTTAGAAAAATCAGCGGAGTATTTTCAATCTGCTCACTTGGTATTTGATAATGCGCTTTATAATGTAACCGTCAGTAATGCTTATTATGCGTGTTTTCACTTGGCTATTGTTGCCCTAGATTTTTATAGAAATGAAGACTATCCTATTGAAGATACTAGAAAACGTAGTCATAAATGTATTATTGGGGCATTTGAAAGGTATTTAATTAAAGAAGATAAGCGGCTTTCTGTGGAGCTTCGTGGTTATCTGAAAGAGCTGGAACACCATAGAATGATTGCGGATTATGAGCCAAACTATTCTATATCAAGAGAAGAGGCAGCAGTTTTACTTGAGAAAGCAGGCTACTTTTTTGAAGTGGTCCATCATTCAATAACCCAAACAGGATAAATTAATATGTTGAATATACAGCAAAAAGAGCTTAGCGAAAATCTATTTTCAACCCTAAAAGCGCAATATCCTGAAGTTGACTTAATGGAAATCATTGAAAGTCCTTTTGAACAGGGCAGTGTATGGATGAGAGTTTACCCACCTGCTGATCTTCAAAAGAAAAGATTGTTTGGGGAGTTAGCCGCTGAATTATCGACCGATATTTTAGTAGAGTATGGCTGCGATATAATTATTACTTATGTTTCGGGGTCTTCTGTAGTTCATTGATTATATTTTTCCTCGTTCCCAAACTCCGTTTGGGAATGCCTGTCGGTCAAGCTCTGCTTGACAATATAGTACAGTTATTGAGCTGGTGCAGGTTTGTCACCTGCACCGTAACGTTTTAGCTTATTCTGATGTTCTCAAACGTTTCAGTCGGGGTTACAAACCCCGACTGCCTGGGGAGGATTTCCATAATAACTTTCCAAAAATTTAGGACTGACAGAGTGAACTGCCAGTCCTAAGTTTCAATTCATTTAAAAAATGCTAAGCGCAGTTATTATCTCAAGGAGTTTTGTACGCTGGCTATTAAATGGGCAACACGCTTAGTATCAGTTTTTTCATCACTTAAGTGATATAAATACATTACGCTACTTGCTGCCCCTAATATGACCAACGCTGCACCACCTGTCAAAACAGTAGCACCACCTGCAATGCCTAATCCACCAGAAGCAAGCGTGCCTCCTCCTAATGAGGCAAGTGCCGCATTGGTGGCTGCAGCTCCTGACAGACTTGCAATAGCAGTGCCTGTACTAGCAGTACCATAACTCATGACCGCCCACATCACACCCGCTGAGGCAGCACTTCCCGCAAGTCCTCCGACAGCCCCTGCGGCAAATTGACGATTCGCCCCCTGAAGATCAGAATATCCTAAGAAATATGAACCATACGCAAAAACTGCACTGGCAAGCATTCCTCCTGTAAAACCACTGCCACCAACTCTTAGTACAGAAGCCATTTTGCTTTGGTTACTGGCAAGAATTTCAAACTTACTGGCTGCATAAGTACCGACTCCTGCGCTGGTAGTTCCTAACGCAGTCATTGCTGCGGTTCTGCCTAAATCTAAGGGCTGATCCGAGCTGAGTTGTGCTAATAAATCAATCCCCCCACTTAAAACACCGCCCGCCAGCCCAGCTTGCAGACTGAGTTTATTCAGTGCTTGTGTTGGAGAAGCAATATTTGGATTGCCAAACGT
>JBDKHS010000383.1:0-8207 GCA_039797505.1 Pseudomonadota bacterium
GGATGTCCTTGCGTTTCATACTGTTCCCGAATCGGATTTTTAAAAATCTCTTCCTCGGTTTTCGCCCAGTCTTTTCCGTCAGCTTCAAAATTGTCGCGCCGAATTTGCGCCAACACATTCGCCGCCTGCTCGCCGCCCATCACTGAAATTCTGGCATTGGGCCACATCCACAGGAAATGTGGGCTATAAGCGCGTCCACACATTCCATAATTGCCCGCCCCGAAACTGCCGCCCAGCAACACCGTGAATTTTGGCACTTTGGCACAGGCAACCGCTGTCACCATTTTCGCACCGTCTTTGGCAATGCCACCTGATTCGTATTTTTTGCCAACCATGAAACCGGTGATATTTTGCAAAAATACCAAGGGAATGCCGCGTTGGCTGCATAATTCGATGAAATGCGCACCTTTTTGGGCGGCTTCGGAGAATAAAATGCCGTTATTAGCGACGATGCCCACGGGATAGCCCCAAATATGCGCAAAACCGCAGACTAAGGTTGTGCCATACAATTGTTTGAATTCGTCAAATTCTGAACCATCGACCACGCGCGCGATGATTTCGCGAATGTCGAAAGGTTTGCGGGCATCATTGGGAATCACGCCGTAAATTTCTTGGGGGTCAAATAAGGGCGGCGCGGGTTGGCGAATTGCCACAGGTGGACGCTTCACTCGATTCAAATTTGCCACGATTTGCCGCGCAATTGCCAAGGCGTGACGGTCATCGCGGGCATAATGGTCGGTAACTCCCGACACTCGACAATGCACATCTGCGCCGCCTAAATCTTCCGCCGTCACTACTTCGCCCGTGGCAGCTTTGACCAGCGGCGGGCCGCCTAAAAAAATCGTGCCTTGGTTTTTGACAATGATGCTTTCATCGGACATGGCGGGCACATACGCGCCGCCTGCGGTGCAAGAACCCATTACCACGGCAATTTGGGGAATACCTAAACCTGACATTGTAGCTTGATTGTAGAAAATTCGCCCGAAATGCTCTTTATCAGGAAAAACTTCGTCTTGTTTGGGCAGGAATGCGCCGCCAGAATCAACTAAATAAATGCAGGGTAAACGGTTGATTAAGGCGATTTCTTGGGCGCGTAAATGCTTTTTCACGGTGAGCGGATAATAAGTACCGCCTTTGACTGTGGCATCGTTAGCGACAATCATGCACTCCACGCCCATCACCCGCCCAATCCCTGTGATTACGCCCGCAGCAGGGACTTCATTGCCATACATGCCGTAGGCGGCAAATTGGGAAAGTTCTAAAAATGGCGAGCCTACGTCTAATAAGGTGCGAATGCGTTCACGCGGTAATAATTTACCACGTTCCAAATGTTTGGCGCGGGCGCGTTCACCCCCGCCTTGGCTGATGAGATTTACTTTTTCGCGTAAATCTTGCACTAAATTTTGCATCGCGGCAGCATTGTCGCGAAAGCTGTCGGAACGGCTATCTAAGGTGGTTTTCAGGATGCTCATGATTTTGTAATTTTTTTCAGCAGAATTAAGTTGAACAGACTACAAATCAATACTTGTCGGTGCATCTGTGCCCAGGTTTGATAATAAGGCTTCCATGCGGACAAATAGAATGCACTCCACTCAGCAGGGGATTGTAGTTTCATAGTGACCTCCATCACATGACAAGATTACCGTTTACGTTCACGTCAATCAAGTGGGTTTTGATATTTAATCAGTCTAGTCTTTTTTTATTAAACTACGTTAACTCTTCGCCGAATTTGTTTAAATACTATAGACTTTTATCTGGAAATAGCTTAAATCTTTCACAATTTTTGCATGATATTTTAGTAACTTTCTAAAATAATAAAATGCTCATACAACATATTATTTTAAAACTTAGAAGTTACGCAGTTGAAAACTACTTAACCTGAGTACGACGAATATAATTATATATTTCATTTTGTTACCGTATAAAGCTGCAACTACATAAATACTCAATAAGTTAATGTTTATGTGGGTGCAAATAAGCATAAATTAAAGTAGGTTAGCCTAGGCTAACCCAACGAAAATAAAGCAGTTCAGTTGGGTTGGCAGCCCAACCTACAAGGCTAATTTATTGATTATTTTAATATTCACACGCTTTACACATAGCTAATTGATATATATAAGTATTTACGTCGAACTTAGGTTAATTAATTCAAAAAGCGTTATTAAGCGTAGGGTGGAATAGGCGCAAGCCGTATTCCACCGCAGTAGTACAGTTACGGATTCAACTGCGTAACTCCTAAAACTTTTAGAAGTTAGGCAATTGAATCAGTAACTTTTTGATTCTATAGGAAACATGATTATGCAATGTACAATAATAACTCATTGTAAATAAAAGAATCAGTGTTTCAACTGCGTAACTTCTAGCCTTATTGACTAAATAATTAATTGAATAATTGCACAATAGATGCGGAAAAAAGCATTTTTGTGACTAGCAGGAGGAAATTATGCTGTTGAAGTTAATGGGGATGTTGATACTAATCTTGTTCTGTCACCCAAGTCTTGCAGAGCCTAATTTAAAGGGTAAACGCGTGTTATACGTAAATGCTTATCATCAAGGATACCCTTGGAGTGATGGGATTAGTGCGGCAATTCAGCGTGTGTTACGAGACAAAGGCATCGACTTGAAAATTGCGTATATGGATACCAAACGACGCACCACTGATGAATCTAAGCGCGTGTCAGCACTGCGCATTAAGGCTCAAATTGACAGCTTTAAGCCTGATGTGGTGATTACCTCGGATGATGATCCTGCCAAATATTTAATCATGCCTTACTTCAAGGATGAAGAATTACCTTTTGTTTTTTGTGGGGTGAATTGGGATGCCAGTGCCTACAGTTTTCCCTATCAGAATGTGACGGGTATTTTGGAAGTCAGCCATCTTGACGAAGCCTTAAGACATATTCAGCCTTATGCCAAGGGGAAACGTTTGGGTTTTATTTCAGGGGATGGTTTTTCTGAACGACGGCTGCAACAAGGTTATGAAAAATATCTTAACCTCCAGTTTGAACGTGTCTATTTGGTTCACTCTTTGGATGAGTGGAAACAACGCTTTTTAGAATTACAAACTCAGGTTGATATTTTAGTAGTGGACACAGCGACCACAGCACTTGCTTGGAATGTAAAAGAAGCTCAGGATTTTGTAGAAAAAAATATCAGAATCCCTACGGTTGCAACGCATGATTGGCTTGCTCCCTTAGCGGTCTTGGGTGTCATGAAAAGCCCCAAGGAGCAAGGTGAATGGGCTGCTCATACGGCCCTGAAAATTTTGGCAGGGGAAAATCCCAAAGAAATTCCCATCACAAAAAATCAGCATGACTGGCTGTATATCAATCAAACGCTCGCCAAAAAATTGGGAATTAATTTCCCTGTTGAAGTATTAAAAAGTGCAACTCAAATTATTCCCTAAGCGATTTTGCACATGCTGCTCATTAAAACATATCGAAAAATCAAACAAATGACTCATGTGAAAACGCTTAATCATTGATGAATATCCCTTCTCTAATTCGGGTAGATTCTCTGAATTTAAAAAAAAAATTAGTCACATCTTTTGCATGTCATTATATGACTGAGTAATCTATGCTGCTATTGACTGTTTTTAGGAGGACTACACTTGACTCTCAATAAATCGATAGTCTGGAAATTCATCAAGCTGTTGAGTTTATTTTCTCTTAGCCTGAGTTGTTATGCACAAGACTTTGCAGGTAAGCGAGTTTTATACATCAATGCCTATCATCAAGGCTATCCGTGGAGCGATGGCATTAGCAAGGCGATACAAGAGGTTTTGAAGAAGACGGGTCTTGAATTGAAAATTGCTTACATGGATACTAAACGTCGCACCACAGATGAATCCAAACGCGTCGCTGCCTTACGGATTAAAGCCCAGATTGAAAATTTTAAACCCGATGTCGTGATCACTTCCGATGATGATCCTGCACGTTATTTAATCGTGCCATACTTCAAAGATGAAGCAACGCCTTTTGTATTTTGTGGGGTGAATTGGGATGCCAGCACTTATGGTTTTCCCTATCAAAACGTCACAGGAATGTTGGAAATCAGTCGAGTAGATGAAATCATTCGTCATTTACTCAACTACGCCGCAGGCAAACGGGTGGGCTTTCTGTCAGGTGATGGTTATTCCGAGCGCAAAGAACAAGAAGGCTATGAAAAACATTTAAACTTCCATTTTGAGCGAGTTTACTTCGTCAGTAATTTTGAGGAGTGGAAAGCACAATTGTTGAAATTGCAAAATGAAGTCGACGCGCTCATTCTTGAAAATCCAAAAACTATTCCTGGTTGGAACGATCAAGAAGCATTGCGCTTTATTGAGAAAAATATCCGCATTCCCTTTGGAGGAACGCACGCATGGCTTGCCCCCTTGGTATTACTAGGAATTGTCAAAGACCCCAAAGAACAAGGTGAATGGGCTGCCAATACCGCACTGAAAATTTTGGCGGGCGCATCCCCAAAAAGCATTGCCATTAGCAGTAATCAACACGATGTGCTTTATTTAAATGAAAGGCTGGCGCGAAAATTAGGCATTACTTTTTCTGCCGAATTAATTAAAAATGCCGCTCATATTATTCAATAACTCAGCTTATCTAGCAGGATACATTATGCGTTTTAGCTACTATTTAGGACTTGTTGGACTGTGTGCATGCACCCATTTGGCAGCCGCTCAAATCTCTGATGAGGTTATCAAAGTGGGTCTTTTGACCGATTTGCATGCCACGTATGCTGATATTGGTGGACAAGGGGCAATCGTCGCCGCACAAATGGCAATCGATGATTTTGGGGGGAAGATTCAGGGCAAACCCATTGAACTGATTTCAGCAGATCACCAAAATAAAGGCGACATTGCTGCAAGCCTTGCGAAGGATTGGTTTGAAAATCAAAAAGTGGATGTGATTACTGAAATGGTGACTTCATCCACCGCCTTGGCAGTGCAACAATTGGGCAAAACTAGAAATCGTATGGTGATTACCACCGGGGCTGCCTCTCCCAGTTTGACGAATAAAGATTGTTCACCCACAGGAATACATTGGGTGTTTGACACCTATTCGCTCGCCGCAGGCACAGCAAATGCCATCCTTCAACAAGGGGGCGATTCTTGGTTTTTCCTCACCGCAGATTACACGTTTGGACATGCTTTGGAAGATGATGTAAGCCGTGTGATTAAAGCGCGGGGGGGTAAAATTCTCGGTTCGGCTAAACACCCATTCCAAACGCCTGACTTATCCGAATTTTTAGAAAAAGCACGGGCATCTAAAGCGCAAATTATCGGGCTTGCCAATGCAGGCAATGACACGATTAATAGCATTAAACAAGCGGCAAAAATGGGTATTACTCAGGCAGGACAAAAGCTTGCGGGCTTATTAGTATTTATTACGGATGTTCACAGCTTAGGATTGGAAGCGACACAAGGCTTATTATTCACAACCGCCTTTTATTGGGATTATGACGAGCAAACTCGGGCATGGTCAGAACGCTTCATGGCAAAACATCATCGCGCACCAACGATGGTGCAAGCGGGCGTTTATTCTGCTTTAACCCATTATTTTAAGGCAATCGATGCGGCAAAAAGCGATGATGCGACAGCGGTGATTGCAAAAATGCGTGAATTACCGATTAATGACTTTTTTGCACGCAACGGGAAACTGCGCAAAGATGGGCGCATGGTGCACGATATGTATTTAGTCGAAGTCAAAAAGCCCAACGAATCTAAAAAGCCTTGGGATTATTACCATATAAAACAAGTGATTCCGGGCGAACAAGCATTTCGGAGTTTAGAACAAAGCACTTGTCCTCTGCTTAAGAAATGAGGGTAAGCTAACCTGAGTTCGGGATAAGAAAGAGTAGAAAATGTAGTCGTAGGGTGGAATAGCGCAGCGTATTCCACCAAAAAACTAAGACCCTCATTTGTACGGCAGGAGCTTGTAAAATCCTCGCCGCTGGAGCGACGAGGGAGTCATTCCAACGCTGGATCGAGACAACTATCGCGCTTCAAGGTGGAATACGCTATTCCACCCTACTATAAATATTTCTTATCCCGAACTCAGGTTATTTTAATATCAAGCTGCCTTTAAGTTGACGCACTTAGCCTAGTTAAAAATTATCCCTTGCTCTCTAATTTCAGTTAAAGTAGGTTGGGTTAACCTAAGCTAACCCAACGAAAATAAAGGAGTTCAGTTGGGTTGCCGTTGGCAGTCCAACCTACGAAACTGAAAATTTTGTGCATCTTGATGTTGATAAGATTCTTATGGATTTTTAATAGACTGGATTGATTAAACTGTTTGCTGTCTTGCATTCAAACCTCGGTCTGCAATTGACAATAAAAAAGGCAGCCTTCAAAAAGCTGCCTTTTTCACAATTCATACCCTAAACAAACTTACAACGAATTAAGTCCGCCCTTGCAGGGTGTGTAATTCCATCTTATCGAGAATGTGATGATGACGCACATGTTTGCCACGCACGAAGAAAATCACGTACTGACAAATATTACAGGCATGATCTGCAATCCGTTCTAAAGCTCGTGCTGACCACAGGATATTCAAGACAATTGGAATAGCACGCGGGTCTTCCATCATGTAAGTGATTAATTGACGGCTGATATTTTCATATTCATCATCAACTTCCGCTTCTTCCTTAATCACCATTAACGCGGAATCCACATCCATCCGCGCAAAAGAATCCAGCGTATCGTGTAACATTTGGCGCACATGCTCGCCCAAATGCCGAATTGCCAAATAATGGCGAGGCTGTGCATCTTGCAAGTCTTTATCGACTGACATTTTCGCAATCGACTCGGCTTCATCGCCAATGCGTTCCAAATCGGTAATCGTCTTTTCCACCGCCAACACCAAACGTAAATCGCTGGCTGTGGGTTGGCGCAAGGCTAAAATTCGCGTGCAATCTTCATCAATCGCCACTTCTAAGGCATTGATTTTATAATCACCCGTGTAAACTTGCTCGGCTAATTTATCATTGCGCTGCGTCAAGGCTTGCAAAGCATTGGCAAGCTGTTCTTCGACCAAGCCCCCCATACTTAACACTTGATTACGTAATTCACGTAATTCCACGTTAAATTGTTGGGAGATATGGTGCTGGGTATCGTCATCCATCATAACTGTATCACCTTAAATTCAGAGTAAAACCTAACTGCGCCTGCAACACCCTAAATATTGAAGATTTAAATCTTAAAGTTCTCTTTAGGGGATTTAGGGGCTTCTTTTAAACCAGCCCCCAACCCCCTAAAGGGGGCTAAACATAAACAATTATGTAATGTTTAAATATTTAAAAGTCCCCTTTAGGGGATTTAGGGGCTGGTTTTAGTCTTTAGCCCCCTTTAGGGGGTTGGGGGCGCAGTTAATTTTATTGTTAAATATCAAGCAACTAACCGTAACGACCCGTAATATAGTCTTCGGTTTGTTTCTTGGTAGGATTGGTAAACAGCGTGCTGGTATCGCCGAATTCAATCAGCTCGCCCAAGTACATAAACGCGGTGTAATCAGAAACCCGCGCTGCTTGCTGCATGTTATGGGTCACAATTACGATGGTGTAATCAGACTTTAACTCGTGAATTAATTCTTCAATCTTCAACGTAGAAATCGGGTCTAAAGCTGAAGCAGGTTCATCTAACAACAAAATTTCAGGCTCGATCGCAATCGCACGCGCAATCACTAAACGTTGTTGTTGACCACCCGACATCCCCAGTGCGTTATCGTGCAAGCGATCTTTCACTTCATCCCACAACGCTGCACCGCGCAAAGATTTTTCCACCACTTCATCCAAAATGCGGCGGTTATTAATCCCTTGCAGCCGTAAACCATACGCCACATTTTCATAAATGCTCTTGGGAAATGGATTCGGCTTTTGGAACACCATGCCGACGCGCCGCCGTAAATCTGCGACATTCACCCCAGGATCATAAATATTGCTGCCATCGATCAGGATTTGCCCATCGATTTTTACGCCGTCTACTAAGTCATTCATGCGGTTAAAACAGCGCAGTAAAGTGGATTTGCCGCAGCCGCTAGGCCCGATATATGCCGTGACCCGTTTTTCAGGAATCAGCATATTGACGTTGTGTAAGGCTTGTTTATGGTTGCCATAATACAAATTCAAATCTTTCACTTCGACACAGATCGACTCATTGGACAAATTCAAGGTCGATTCATTGCGCCCTAAGGAATTCATATCAATACTGTGG
This sequence comes from Pseudomonadota bacterium, assembly GCA_039797505.1. Taxonomy (GTDB): domain Bacteria; phylum Pseudomonadota; class Gammaproteobacteria; order Beggiatoales; family Beggiatoaceae; genus JAQTYU01. The sequence continues at coordinate 8,207 of JBDKHS010000383.1, forward strand.
G
>JBDKHS010000384.1:0-6980 GCA_039797505.1 Pseudomonadota bacterium
AAAAGTATGTTTAACTGCTTAAAAAAGCCCCTAAATCCCCTAAAGGGGACTTTAAAGATAAAATCTTTTAGGTTTAGCCCCCTTTAGGGGGTGGGGGCTTTCTTTAAAGAGAAAATTTTTATCTTTAGTCCACTTTAAAATTTGTGGTTTTATTCAAAAGAGCTTATTAATAAATGCCTGAACTTTATCCAGAAATTGAACCTTATCAACAAGATTATTTAGCCGTTTCTGAATTACATACAATTTATTATGAACAAGTCGGCAATCCTTCAGGAAAACCCGTGTTATTTTTACACGGCGGTCCCGGTTCAGGCATTGATCCTGTGCACCGTCGTTTTTTTGACCCCGAAAAATATCGCATTGTGTTATTTGACCAGCGCGGCAGCGGCAAAAGTAAGCCTTATGCAGAATTGGAAGATAATACAACAGGCGCATTAGTCGCAGATATTGAAAAATTGCGACAAAATTTAGGGATTAAAAACTGGCTGGTTTTTGGGGGCAGTTGGGGCAGCACTTTGGCGTTAAGTTATGGCGTTGCCCATCCTGAAAGTTGCACAGGTATGATTTTACGCGGTATTTATTTATCTCGAAAACAAGATATTAGCCGATTTTATCAATACGGCACGCATGTTTTTTTCCCAGAACAATGGCAAGCCTATCAAAATTTTATTCCTGAAGCAGAACGCACGGATTTAGTCGCCGCCTACCGCAAATATTTAAACAGCCCCGATGCTGCCGTGCGTGAACAAGCCGCGCTACATTGGACGGCGTGGGAATCGCAAACCATGAAATTAGTGCCGCTAATTGTCGATAAATTCAGGCAGCCGCAGCCGATGGAAGCTTTTGCCCGCATTGAAAATCATTATGCGTATCATCTGGGTTTTTTTCCGACTGAAAATTATTTGCTGGAACAAGTGCATAAAATCAAGCATTTGCCCTGCATAATGATTCATGGACGTTATGACATGATTTGTTCTGTGAATGCAGCTTGGGAATTGGCGCAGGCGTGGGGCGAACAGGCGCGTTTATCAATTATTGAAGCGGCGGGACATTCTGCCAGCGAGCCGAGCATTTTGAGTGCGTTGGTGGCGGCAACGGATGAGTTTAGGGATTTTTGAATAGAATATCGAGTGTTAGGACTGGCAGTGCTTTAAGCACTGCCAGTCCTTGGTCAGAATGACAGTTCAGACAAACTTTAATGTTACACTGTCAACAATTCAAAATTCACTTTTTCTGAATGCGCCCCCCAACCCCCTAAAGGGGGCTAAATACGAACAGATGTTTGTTTTTAAAGTCTCCTTTAATGGATTTCGGGGCGCAGTAAAAATCACTCCAACCTATTCAAAAAATGAATCACTTACCGCATACCCAACTTGATTTTCCCCTGAATGTTTACGCGCACTGCATTTATCTGCAACAAGGCAGCGTTGATTATTTACACTTTGGTTTTGTCGAAGCGGATGAAGATGCGTGGACGGTGGGCGCGCAATTGCCCCAAGAACGTTCCACCGCCTTATTGCTGGAGAATTTGCCACCCGCGCCCTGCCATATTTTAGAAATTGGCTTGGGATTGGGCACAACCGCCAGTTTATTAATTGAACGCGGCTACCAAGTCACCGCCATGAGTCCCGACGCGGCCCAAGTCAGCATTGCCCAACAAAAATCGGCAAAACTCACCGCCCATTGCCAACGCTTTGAAGAATTTCAAGCCGCGCCAGAAACTTACGACTGCATCTTATTACAAGAATCTGCCCAATATATTCGCGATTTAGGCTTATTTAACAAAGCTTTCGACTTGCTCAAACCCGAAGGGCACATGTTGCTGGTTGATGAATTCAGCATTTTGCGCGAATTCGACGACGCGCCCGAAGGCTTGCATTATTTACCGTTTTTCATCGCCCATGCAGAACGCTGCGGATTTAGCAAAATCGCAGAACAAGATTTATCCGCCCGCGCCGCGCCCACCGTCGATTATTTATTAACCGCGATTGATTTACACCGCGCCCGCCTGCTTGCAGAATTGCCAATTTCCGAAGAAATGCTTGCGGGTTTAGTGTCCCATTTGCAGCGTTATCGCCAACATTATCAAGGCGGAAAATATGGCTATTACTTATTAAAATTTAATAAAATCAAAGCCCCACGCTGGCGGCTCACCGAAGTCACGGCGGCTGAACAAGACACAGTTCGCGGCTTATTTTACAACGTGTTTGAACACGAATTGAGCCGTGAAATGTGGCATTGGAAATATGGCGACGGGCGCGGCATGGCAATTGCGGCATGGCAAGGCGCGGACATGGTGGCGCATTACGGCGGGATTTTGCGAGAAATTTCCTATTTTGGCGCGCCAAAAACCGCCGTGCAAATTGCCGATGTGATGGTTGCCTCCAAAGAACGTGGCATGTTGACCCGGCAAGGCGCGTATTTCCTCACGGGCGCAACGTTTCCAGAAACCTATGCAGGCTATGCCTCTCCCGTGTTATTAGGTTTTGGATTTCCCACAGCCCGCGCGATTCGTACCGCAGAAAAGTTAGGTTTATATTCTGATGTCGGCAAAATTGTCGAAATGCACTGGGATGTATTAAACACCCGCCCTGCTTTAAAAACACGGGTTCGCCATTTGCAGCCGCTGGAAATCGCCCGCGACCAAGTGATTATTGACCAGCTTTGGGCAGAAATGCAGCCCGATTTCCCCGAGGCAATGATAGGGGTGAAAGATTGGAAATTTGTACAACACCGTTATTATCAACATCCGCATAAATGCTATGAGTTGCTGCTGGTTTTTAGCCGTTTCACAGGCAAAGCTTTAGGAATTGCGGTGATTTTGCGTGATGGCGCATTATGTAAATTAATGGATGTGATTGCGCCACGGAAAAATTTGCCGCTGTTGCTCACCCAAGTGCGCCGCATGGCAGGGCGTTGGGGCATGGAAAGCGTGAAAGCGTGGATTACGGAAAATTACGCGCCCGTGTTTACTCATTGTGAAGGCACGGCGCATCCTACCGATGTGCGTATTCCGCATTGCGTGTGCTATGTCGGCCCAGAAACCGAGACAGTGCGTGGGCATTGGTGGCTGATGTGGGGTGACACGGATTTTATGTAATCGCGAGTTCGGGATAAGAAAAGTTTTTAGGCAGTCATCAATGATGCGCTTCGCTTTTTGAGTGTCAGAATCAGGATTCACAGGATTATCCGAATTAAGCAGGATTAACTTCTGAAAATCCTTTAATCCTGTGAATCCTGATTCCGATGATCCTTAATGCTGCGCTCCCCAAATCCTAGCTCAGACCTGCTAGGTTTTAAAAACCTAGCAGGTCTCGGGAAGGAGGCTTACCTTTCCTATCCCGAACTCAGCTTACTTAGCTCTCAATGGCATTCTTGCACCATAAAAAAAGACCTGTTCAACGAGATGCTGATAACAGGTCTTTTTTTCGTTTGTAAATGACAAAGCATCACACAGCGATGCTGCAAAACTATGCCACAAGCGAGGCTAAACTCTTTTTGAGTTTTTTCATCGCATTATTTTCGATTTGGCGAATGCGTTCTGCGGAAACTTGATAGTGATCCGCCAATTCTTGCAGTGTTGCTTTATCATCATTTAACCAACGTTTTTGTAAAATATCTTGGCTGCGTTCATCTAATTCAGACAAGGCATGATGCAGTTGTCCGTTGCCATGATTTTCCCATTCGTCTTGTTCGATCACAATCGCGGGATCATAACGATTATCTTCTAAATAGGAGACGGGCGCGACGCTGTCGTTTTCATCATCCATTTCAGTGGGCAAATCAAATGACGTATCATTGCCACTTAAACGCGATTCCATTTCTAACACATCTTTTGCGGTTACACCTAAATCTTGGGCAACGTGGTCGACTTCTGCCTTGGTCATCCAGCCTAAACGTTTTTTTGCACTGCGTAAGTTAAAAAATAATTTGCGTTGCGCTTTGGTGGTGGCGACTTTGACAATACGCCAGTTGCGCAAAATATATTCATGAATTTCGGCACGAATCCAATGCACGGCAAAGGACACTAAACGCACACCGACGGTAGGATCAAAGCGTTTCACTGCTTTCATCAAACCGATACTGCCTTCTTGAACTAAATCACTTTGGGGTAAACCATAGCCGCGATAAGTGTTTGCAATGTGCAACACAAAACGTAAGTGTGACATCACCAAGGTGCGGGCGGCTTCTAAATCATTGTGTTCACGATAACGGGCAGCAAGTTCACGTTCTTCTTCCACGGTCAACATCGGAATCGTACGGACGGCTTGTGCGTAGTTTTCTATGCTTTGTCCCGGAACGGCAAGTTGCAAATTAAGAGTCAAGGTATTTGACATGCTTTTATGCTCTCTGGTGAGATTTGTTGCTGTAAATTTTAGCACTCTGTTAGAGAGAGTGCTAATAATTTTGAATGCGACAGAATGAAATTGTGACTTATACTTGAGTTTAATGCTCATGTATTATTATGTCAATCTGTGTTGAGTATGCGAAAACTGTAGAAATTGTCAAGTGTTTTTTGCATGACAGCGGGCGATAAATGGCTTTGAATAAGCGTTATCACACAAAATAAATAATATAATTAATTATTTAAAATCAATTAGATATGCTATATTTTTGATAATGAAGTGAGGCAAATGAAAAAATTATTTACTGGGTGCTTCAAAACTTGCGCCGTCTTGAATTCGTGAAACCACACGCACCTTATCCGTGATGCGTTCTAGCACGCTGCTCATTAACGTTTGTCCCCGATCTAATTGCACGCGGCTGCTGTATAAAAAATAATTGCTGCTCAAACTTAAAGTTTGTGAATCCACCATTTTTAAACCTGCCAGCACGGGATTGGCGAGGACAGGCTGCAAAGTTTCAAAAGCTTTTTTGTCGCGTCCCGCAATTAATTGGGTTGCCGCCGCCTCACTCAAACCTTCTGCAAGAGACATCATCACGGGGATTGTCGCAGTGTTTAAATTAATCTGGGTGCGTGTCGGCAAGGTGCACACATGCGGTAATAAACGTTGGTAAAACTCAGGGGTCATGCCCGCCAACAAACGCAGCTCGGTAGGATTGCGCAAGGCTTGATTGGCAGCGCGATAAGACGGGGTTTTCAATAAATACGCATTGTCTTCCGCGCCTTCGGGCAAAGAAATATCCGCATCGGCATCCATCCAATCAAGAATGACTTGCGCTAAATTCACAGGAATTTGCAAGGCAAAAAGCAAGCGTTGAAATTGCTGTAAATCTTCAGGGCTGACTTTGCCATCTTTCAGTAAATTATTTAAATTGAAGCGTCCTTGTAAATCTTCAATTTGCCCAATCATATTGCCGCCTTCGATAGGAATCGCGGCCAGCCGCATCGCCCAAATATCTTGTAAACCATCAATTTTATTCAGACTTAAATCGCGAATTAAAATCCGCATTGCCCAAGTTTCACCACCAAACGCATACTGCAAGGCTTGGTCGTGATGAATGAAATTGGTGCTGCGCCGAATTGCTAAATGTTGTTGACCGAGCATAGATACCGCAACAATGGTTGCAAGTGCGGTGATTAATAAGGCGGTAATCAGTGCAACGCCCGCTTGTTGAATCGGTTTAAAATTCATGTGCCCGCCACTTGAAACAATCGGGTGATTTTGCCCCATTTTTTCGAGGTGAAGGTGATTTCAATCGCCCTGAATTGCGGAGTGATGCTGACCATGCCCAATGGCGGTGGTGTCACGACCACGTTGCTGGCAGGATATTCACTGAACCATTGAAATTGCTCGTCTAATACTCGCCATTCCACAGATTTAATATCGTCTAATAAGGCGATTTTATCAGCTCGCGAATCTTGGGCGCGGTCTAAAACGCGCCAACTATGCCGCCATAAACTTTCCTGTTCAACGGTGTAGGCGACGCGCTGCAATTGGCTACGCGCTTGTTGGGCGGGATTACGCCAACCTGCTTGGGTAAATTCTAAACGTGCTGGGGAAGTATTGCGCAGTTGTAGCACGGGTTGCACTTCGCCAAATTCATTGCGAATGCTGCGTGGAATAAATTGTTCAATATCGCGCTGTATCCAACTGATCGCTGTTTGTAGCCGCGCCAATTGTTGCAGGGTGATTTCGGTGCGTTGCTGGATGTCCATCACTGTCAACAAACCGCTATACGCCAAGCTTGCCAAAATTGCAAAAATTGCCATCGCAACTAGCAGCTCTAGCAAGGTAAACGCTGATTGTAATCGTTTTGACTTACAGCAGAAATAGGGGGAATATGCCATAATTAAATTTCATTAAAACCAAAAATTATTACAAAGGAGGTTAGATTGTGGCAACGATAGAATTAACCGCACAAAATTTTGAAGAAACCATCACCCAAAATGATATGGTGATTATTGATTTTTGGGCCCCTTGGTGTAGTCCTTGCCGTAGTTTTGCACCGATTTATGAGCAAGTTTCAGAGAAATATCCTCACGCCGTGTTTGCGAAAGTCAACACTGAAGTTGAGCAAGAATTATCTAATCACTTCAATATTCGTTCTATTCCAACACTGATGATTTTTCGTGAACAAATTATTCTGTTTATGCAAGCAGGCAGTTTACCCGCCTCTGCTTTGGAAGAGATTTTGAACAAGGCACAAGCCTTGGACATGAGTGTTGTTCGTGATGAAGTCGCAAAACAGCAGGCTTAAGTTTTGACTGTGCCTTGCTGCCCCTAGGGTCTGTCATCAAATAGACTTCAACTGCACCCCAACCCTCTGAAGGGGACTAAACATTAAAACAAGCCCCTAAATCCCCTAAAGGGGGTTTTAAAGGAAATAATGTCTTTAGTTTTTAGCCCCCTTTAGGGGGTTGGGGCGCAGTTAAGATTCAAATTTTCCGCATTCCAATAGGCTATTGGCTTAAGTAATGATACGCCCTGGGTTTTTAAAACCTAGCAGCTCTGATTTAAAAATTATTCTTCACCCTCACTCATCCCCAACTCTTTAATTTTCCGCGTTAAAGTATT
>JBDKHS010000385.1:0-2867 GCA_039797505.1 Pseudomonadota bacterium
ATTCTAAACTGTATTCAACCTCACGCTTAGTCGAAGCCGCACAACAGCGGGGGCATGAAGTTTCAGTGATTAACCCGCTACGCTGCTACATGAATATCACCGCAAATCATCCTGATATTCACTATCGTGGGCAATCTCTCAGTGATATTGATGCCGTGATTCCTCGCATTGGCGCATCCATTACTTTCTATGGCACGGCTGTGGTGCGTCAGTTTGAAATGATGGGCGTGTTTTGCCTAAATGAATCGGTTGCGATTAGTCGTTCTCGCGATAAATTGCGCTGCTTGCAGTTATTGGCACGTAAGGGCATTGGAATGCCGATGACCAGCTTCGCCCATTCGCCCGATGACACTGAAGATTTAATTGCTTTAGTCGGCGGCGCACCTTTAATTTTAAAATTATTAGAAGGTACGCAAGGCAAAGGCGTGGTGCTGGTCGAAACGGAACAAGCGGCTAAAAGTGTCATCGACGCATTTCGCGGCTTAAATGTGCATTTTTTAGCCCAAGAATTTGTCAAAGAAGCGCGAGGTATGGATATTCGTTGCTTCGTGATTGGGGATAAAGTGGTGGCAGCCATGTTGCGCCAAGCCAAAGATGGCGAATTTCGTTCTAATTTACACCGAGGCGGCACCGCAAGCATTGTGCGCATCACCCCAGAAGAGCGAGCGATGGCAGTGCAAGCCGCCAAAATCGTTGGGCTGAATGTGGCAGGTGTGGACATGTTACGCACGAATAACGGCTCGGTGATATTGGAAGTGAATTCTTCACCCGGTTTGGAAGGCATTGAAAAAACCACCGAACTTGATATTGCCAGCCCCTTAATTGAATATATGGAAAAAGTGTTTGAATCTAAAAAGCATAGTCCGCATAAAACTCGCACCCGTGGCAAAGGTTAAACGCTTATTTTACAGGGTCGTTTGCAAGCCGTTCGCCCCGTAAGCGATAAAATACGAATCGTCTATGTTAGAATACCCTAAGAAATCAACAGGCATCGAGCAGCTTATCCGCACGCGCCTGTTGCATCACCGCTAAGAATAATGCTCACGCCTTGTTCACAGTCCCACTCTGTGATAGACCCGAAACTATGTATCGAACACATTATACTGACTCGCAATTATTTGACCCCCAACAAATTGTTGACGCACTAAAATCGGGTACGCCCGCGCTCAAAGTGTTCCGCGATGTTTTGCAACGTGGACATGATATTTTAAAGGCGCGTTACCAAAGTCATCACAATGCCAGCGAATATGTGAAACAACGCGCTTGGTTAGTCGATCAAATCCTGTGGCGTGTTTGGCAGCAATATTCATGGCGCGAACCCGAAAATATTGCGCTGATTGCGGTGGGGGGCTACGGGCGGGGAGAATTGCATCCCTGTTCTGACGTAGACATCATGATTTTGTTTGCGCATGAACCCAGCGATCCTGCAACCTTGAGCAATGTTGAAAGCTTCATCATGTTCCTGTGGGATATTCGTTTAGAAGTGGGACACAGCGTGCGCACTTTGGAAGAATGTGCCGAAGAAGCCGCCGCCGACATCACCACCGCCACCAATTTGGTTGAAGCGCGCTTATTGATTGGGCAGCCCGAATTATTTCGCACCATGCAAGCCCGCATTTCTTCGGAATTCATGTGGACTAGCAAAGAATTCTTTGAAGCCAAAGTTCAGGAACGCATTGAAAGACATCGTAAATATCACGACACTGCGTATAATTTAGAACCGAATATTAAAGAAGGGCCAGGCGGGCTGCGCGACATTCAAATGATTGGCTGGGTGGCAAAACGTCATTTCGGTGCAACCACGCTTTATGACTTAGTACAACACGGTTTTCTCACCGAATTTGAATATCAAAGTTTAGTGGCAGGACAAGAATTTATTTGGCGAATTCGTTGCCAATTGCATCTATTAGCAGGGCGACGCGAAGACCGTTTATTATTTGATTATCAACGCCCCCTTGCCACGATTTTCGGCTTTCACGACGACGATGCACATCTCGGCGTAGAAAGCTTTATGAAGCAATATTATCGTACTATCATGGAGTTAGGTACGCTTAACGACATGTTAATGCAATTGTTTCAAGAAGTGCTGCTCTACGGTGACGCGCCCGCCTCGATTTACGCACTCAACAAGCGTTTCCGCGTGCACAATGATTTTATTGAAGTTACTTATGACAAAGTTTTTTTACATTATCCGTTCGCACTGCTCGAAATTTTCCTCTTAATGCAGCAACACCCTGAAATTAAAGGGGTACGCGCCAGCACGATTCGTTTAATTCGCCAATATAAGTGGCTGATTGATTACGCGTTTCATAAAGATTTACGCGCCCGCAGCTTATTTTTTGAAATCATTCGTCAGCCGCAAGGTCTGACCCACGCGCTGCGCAACATGAACCGCTATGGGATTTTAGGCGCGTATATTCCCGCGTTTGGGCGCATTGTCGGACAAATGCAATATGACTTATTTCATGTGTACACCGTCGATCAACACACGATTTTCGTGATTCGCAATCTGCGCCGTTTCAACATGGCAGAACATGCAGAAGAATTTCCATTCTGCTCAAAAATCGCCCAAACCCTGCCCAAACCTGAATTATTGTATTTAGCGGGTTTATTTCACGATATTGCGAAAGGGCGCGGCGGCGATCATTCCCAGCTCGGTGAATTGGAAGCGTTGCATTTCTGCGAGTCGCACGGTTTAAGTGACTATGATTCCCGTTTAGTGGGCTGGCTGGTGAAAAACCATTTGATTGTTTCCACCACCGCCCAGCGTCAAGATATTTCCGACCCTGAAGTGATTAACGCTTTTGCAGAGCGCATTGGCGATACTGTGCGTTTGGATTATTTATATTTGCTCACCGTTGCCGACA
>JBDKHS010000386.1:0-3781 GCA_039797505.1 Pseudomonadota bacterium
ATTTTATCACCAAGCCACGCTTAGATATTACTGAAACTTTAGACAGTTATGCCGAAGAAATTATTGGTAAGATTCATGTCGCAGCCCAAGCAAAAATTAATCCTTTGCAAACTATTCGTGACAATAGTTTAGAAATCACCCCCAAATATTCCGCAGATGTCATTTTGCGACAAATGCCCAAAGCGGGCAGTAAACCGTTTTTAACCACGGATAAAATCATCGCAATTGGTGCATCGACAGGCGGTACAGAAGCAATTCGGCAAGTGCTCACTCAATTACCTGTGCAAATGCACGGCGTGGTCATCAGCCAACATATTCCGCCCTTGTTTAGCCGTTCCTTTGCCGATCGGATGCAGAAATTATGCAAAATGGAAGTGTGTGAGGCGGAAGATGGGGCTGTTATTTTACCAGGACATGTTTATATTTCACCCGGCAGTCATCATTTGTTAGTGATGCGTGATGGGGCGCGTTATGTCTGCCGTTTGGATGAGGGCGCACCTGTGAATCGACACCGTCCTTCTGTGGATGTGATGTTTCGCTCGGTGGCGCAAAATGTGGGCGCAAATGCCATTGGGGTGATTTTGACGGGCATGGGAGATGATGGCGCGCGGGGAATGAGTGAAATGCACGAGACTGGCGCAATCACCATTGCCCAAGATGAACATACCAGTGTGGTGTGGGGAATGCCCAGTGAAGCAATTAAACGAGGGGGGGTGGATTATGTTTTGCCACTGTATGAAATTGCACCGCGTCTCATTCGCTTGGCGGAAATCATCAGTGAACACTGCAATGTAGGTAATTAAAGAAATCTTGGATTGGCAGTCCTGCGATGGCTGCCAGTCCTTGAGGGAAATATCACTTAAGTCAACGAGTCGTCTTTGCAAGTAATACTTAAACTGGTGCGGTTATAACCTTGAATTTGTGCGTTGTGCAAGGCACTGTCGGCTTCGGTGAGCATGCTTTCTAAATTAGAACGGTTATCACCTGCGGTTAGCCCAATACTGATGGTAATATCCACGCCGTCAGGTTTAAGCTGCATAATTTGTTGACGAAATTCTTCAGCAATGCTTTTGCCCCGATCCAGTGGGCATTCCCCCAACAATACTGCAAAGCGTTTACCCACAAAACGCGATGCAATTGCATTTTTATCTGAGAAAAATTGATTCATCAAATTGCCCACATGGAACAAAATGTGATCGCCCACCACATAGCCTTGCATTGCGTTGATGATTTCAAAATGGTCAATGTCAATCATCAGCAAACACACGTGGGGGCTGCGGGTGATGAATGTCTCACTTTCTTCTAGTAAAAATTGCTTGTTACGTACGCCAGTCAGCCCGTCAGTGGTGGCAAGGCGGTGCATTTCTCGGGAAAAACGTTTTAAAACATTGTATTGATGTTTAACCAGCAGTAAAGATTTAATCCGCGCAATCAACACTTCTTCAATCACAGGCTTAGTGACAAAATCATTCGCGCCTGCGTGAAAAATTTCTGCCTGACAATTTTTATTGTCTTCCACAGTGATAACTAACACTGGCATTTCTTGTCGTGAATAATGTAGTTGCGTGCGAATGGCATACAGCAAATCACCGCCTGTCATCTGCCCTTCAAGGAAAAAGTCGGTGATGATGATGTCAAAACCTTCATTTTCGGCACAATTATTTGCATCATTACTGGTATTTTTCAGGCAGGTAAATGCTTCTTCTGCACTGGCAACATGGGTGACGTGTAGCCCGTGGCGTTCCATCACCGTTTGAGTGGATTGTGCGGTGACGGGGCTGTCTTCGACGTATAAAATCCGACCCACTAAACCTGCATGACGTTGCGAGACATCTTTGATAAATTCGACTAAACGTTTGTAACCTAAAGATTTATTAAAATAATCAGTGACACCCGCTGAAAAGCCCTCACGCAGTAAACGACTGTCCGCATCGCTGGACACCACAATCACGGGAGTTAAATGTTGTTTTTCACTGGCACGGATTTTATGGCACAAATCCAACCCATCTAATTCGTTGGGGTTTTTGGAGAGAAATAAGGAGGTGGTAATTAAGTCAAATTTTTCGCGTTGCAAATGTTCCAACGCATCTTCCGCGCTCTCGCAGGTGACGATATAAGCATCTTGCATTTCTTTTTGCAGAATATGCGAAATAATCGAACGCGCCACTTCTGAGCGGTCGACTATCATGATGCGGTTGACTTTTTCAGTAGGTCTAGTAAGTGTCATTGCAATATCACGTTTTATGAATGTCCTTGAAAAACGACATGATTACTTGCTTAAAATTTGCTCCCCTGTTCACTAATCCCACGATCATGGGTTATCAATAGCATTCACTAACTGTTCAAGCGTGCCAAGTGAACTTGCTGGCGCGTGTAGGTTCAAGTATGCGTATTAAGAATAGTGATGGAAGTCTATACAGTGTATACGGTAGGATTTTACAGCCTAAAGTGAACACCTATCTGTCTGTGAATGCTAAATGAATTATCCCGATAAAAAGCCAACTGTCAAAGGTTTTTACATATTTTACCGTGAAAGTGATTATACTTTATCCAAAGATTACAGCACAGTTTAATCCACATAATTAGCTTGTAACGATTCCAAGGAGGTTTTAATGATCAAAGTGATACAAAAACCCAGCGTTGCCGTGCATAAATTCAGTTCTTGCGATGGTTGCCAACTTGCTTTTTTGAATTTGGGCGAGGGCTTGTTAGATGTGATGGAATTGATTGATGTGCAGCATTTTGTCGAAGCGGGTGCAATTAACGAACATGCTCAAGTTGATATTGCCTTTGTCGAAGGCAGTATTTCCACCCCCGACGAACAAGAACGCATTCAAGCAGTGCGTCGCAACAGCCGTTATTTAATCACCATTGGTGCATGTGCGACTTCAGGTGGGGTGCAAGCCTTACGCAATTTAAACGATGTTGACGCATGGACTGCCAGCGTTTACGCCAGCCCTGAATATATTCATAGCCTACGCACAGTGACCCCGATTTCTCAACATGTGCGTGTCGATTTGGAATTATGGGGCTGCCCGATTACCAGTCATCAAGTATTAGCTGCAATTCGTGCCTTATTATTTGGGGTTGCCCCCGTGCAAGACCACGATAAAGTCTGCCTAGAATGTAAGCGTCAACAAACCATTTGCACCTTGATTACCAAAGGCGCACCCTGCATGGGCGCGGTGACACGCACAGGCTGTGGCGCATTGTGCCCAAGTTTTGGACGCGATTGTTATGCCTGTTATGGGCCTGCAGAAGCCTCAAATACGGCTGCACTGGCGCAACGCTTGGAAGGTTTAGGCTTGCCCAGAGATGCCGTTGCGCGTCGTTTCTTATTTATCAACAATGCCGCTCCCGCCTTTGCCGAGGTTGGAAAACAGCTTTTAGGAGGAAAGTAAATAATGTCTCAACAAACTGTTTCCATTAATGTGCCCGTATTGGCGCGGGTTGAAGGCGAAGGCGCGTTAGATTTGACCATTCACAATGGCGAAATTGAAACTTTACATCTACGCATTTTTGAACCGCCCCGTTTCTTTGAAAAATTTGTCGAAGGGCGTGATTATTCCGAAGTCCCCGATTTAGTGGCGCGAATTTGCGGAATTTGTCCCGTGGCTTATCAAATGAGTGCGGTGCACGCGTTTGAAGAAATTTTCGAGCTAAAACTCACGCCGTGGATTCGCGACATGCGCCGCTTGTTGTATTGTGGCGAATGGTTGGAAAGTCATAATTTACATATCCATCTGCTCGCTGCCCCTGATTTTCTGGGCTATAGCAGTGC
>JBDKHS010000387.1:0-9444 GCA_039797505.1 Pseudomonadota bacterium
TTGCCGTATTGATTTTTGGTGGTTTATGGGGCTTTTGGGGAATTTTCTTTGCAATTCCCTTAGCCACCTTGGTGAAAGCCTTATTAATGGCATGGCCCCGCGCCACTGTCCCCGTCAATCAAAGCAGTTTCCCCTTTTATTAAGCGACACATTATGAGCCACGGACGCAAAGTTTCTATTATCGGATTGGGCTATGTTGGCTTACCTGCCGCGCTCGCGTTTGCGAAGTGGGGGGCGGTGGTCGGCTTTGATATTAATTCCCAGCGTATTAAAGAGCTGAATCAAGGCATTGACCATACCCATGAAGTGGGTTCTGAGGCGTGGCAGTCAGTCGAGATTGTATTCACCGAAGACCCGACTCAACTAAAACGTGCGGATTTTCACATTATTGCCGTGCCAACCCCTGTGGATGCGGAGCATCGTCCTGATTTATTGCCTGTGCTCAAAGCCTCGAAAACTGTGGGTAGTCAGTTGAAAATGGGGGATATTGTGGTGTATGAATCCACGGTTTATCCCGGCGCGACTGAGGAAACTTGTATTCCTGTGTTGGAGCGCGAATCAGGTTTGAAATGTGGGCGCGATTTCAGCGTGGGTTATTCGCCTGAACGCATCAATCCCGGCGACAAAGTGCACACCTTTACCGCGATTAAAAAGGTGGTCTCGGGCTATGACGCGGAAACTTTGGAAATTGTGGCGCGGGTTTATGAATCAGTGATTGTGGCGGGGGTGCATCGTGCGCCGAGTATTAAAATTGCAGAAGCGGCAAAAGTGATTGAAAACACTCAGCGCGATATTAACATCGCGTTGATGAATGAATTAGCGATGATTTTCAATCGGATGGGCATTGATACCCATGATGTGCTGGCTGCGGCGGCGAGCAAGTGGAATTTTTTACCGTTCACGCCAGGTTTGGTGGGCGGGCATTGCATCGGGGTTGACCCGTATTATTTGGTGCACAAAGCGACTTTACTTGGACATCAGCCTGCGGTGATTCCTGCGGGGAGAGTGGTGAATGATGGCATGGGCGAATTTATTGCCGAGCGTGTTTTGGAACATTTGGGGCGTTTGGGCTTTTTAGTGCCGTCGAGTGTGGTCACGATTTTAGGCTTGGCATTTAAAGAAAATGTGTCCGATTTACGCAATACGCGGGTGATGGATATTGCGCGGGCTTTGGAAAAACAAGGGGTGACTGTGCAAGTGCATGATCCTTTAGTGGACAGTGACGAAGCCTTGCATGAATATGGGATTAACTTGTGTCCTGAATCTGCGTTAAAACCTGCGCATTGTGTCGTTCTCGCCGTGGCTCATGCTGAGTTTTTGGCGGGCGGTTGGGAATGGATTCAAAGTATTTTAGAAAAACGCAGCGGCGTGGTGATTGATGTGAAGGGTTGTTTGCCGCGTGAGTTGAAGCCTGAAGCGGTTTATTTGTGGCGGTTGTAGAAATATTAAACAAGACTCAATGTTGGATTACCCAACTTACACCGCTAAATATCTTGTTATAGAACAGATTTGAAATCGTCCCTATTCTAAAGTTAAGCTTCAAACGGAATAGTGCATGTGGTCAAAAGAGTTAAGTGTAGGTTCGAATTTATTCGCATGCGCTTCTAATTCGAGCGCGTTGTGCGAATAAATTTGAACCTATAATCAGCTCAGTCTCGCGAACTTAGCTTGAAATGTAAGATTCCAAATAGATTTTATAGAACAGATTTGTCTCGTTCCAACACTCCAGCGGCGAGGATTTTACAAGCTTCTGCCTTACAAGGAGAGCCTTATCGATTTAACTGCGTCATGACTAGAGCCTGTCATCAATTAGACCTTAACTGTGCCCCTAAATCCCCTAAAGGGGACTTAAAATCACAATAATGCTTATCTTTAGCACCCTTCAGGGGGTTGGGGGCGCAGTTAAGATTTAAATCTCCCGCATTATAACAAGCTATAGGCTTGATTGATGACACGCCCTAGAGTTATCACCTTGCAGGGTGGAGTACGCTACACTATTTCGCCCTATTACTGAACTTTTTACTCTTTCTTATTCCAAATTCAGGTTAAGTTAAGCGTAAAGCAAGGAAAACCACATTTAACGCGGCATTGCAGGCGGCATTGGGACTGGGGGCGCAACATTTTGTTGATTCAACTGTTGGCGTGCTGCGTCCATCTTTTTCATAAATTCCAACTGCATATTTTTCATGGCCTCAGCCTCACTCATCATTTGGAAGCCCGCAGGCAAGTTAAAATAATCAGGCGCGACATTGACCCCTGTTTTAATACTCACCACTTCATGCTGTAACTTCCCATCTTTATTGATGCTTTTCATCGGCAAACCCAATTTTGTATATTCCGATTCCAAGCTGTCCCCAATCATCATGCAGGGGTCTTTCGGAATGAACGGCATATTTGCCATGGTTTTACGGCGAGCACTGGACATTGCATACATTGCATCAATAAATGGCTGAATATTTTCGAGTTTAGCCGCTGCTTCTGAAAAATAATCATCAGAACACACCTTGCTATTCGCCAAAATTTGATAATGCAGTGTAGCGTAACCCGCAATTTCATTACTCGCCCCTTGTTTCAATAACTGGGCTTGCACAGGCGGCGAGGTGTTTAACGTGTTTTGGGCGGTGGTGTTGGCAGGCTTTGGTGGGTTTAAACTGATTTCAACAATTCGCTTTTCCTTGGTGTCCACCGCAAACATCTTTTTTTCCTTCATTTGAAACAAGCTATAACGGCTCGAATCAGGCGTTTCCATACGGGCATTATTTTGGTCAATCAGCACTTTTTGCACCGTGCCCATGCCATCACGATGTTCGATTTGTGTGGCAGCCCACGTTGCTGGGGCAAGTATTAAACTACTGAAAATCAGAGCGTGGGAAAGGTTCAGCATTTGAATTCTCCAAAGTAGGGTTCGTCGAAAGCGTTTGACAATCTACATTTAAGGGCGCAGGACGACAGCCACAGCCTTGTGTGTTAAAAAAAGGGACTTCATCTTGAGCACAGTCAAAACGTAAGTTTAAACAGGCTTGGGGATCGGGGTTCAAATAAAAGGCAGTTTCAGCAGCCATGCAAGGCAGGCTTAACAGGCTTAGTAAACTCCAACAGTAAATTTTTATGGTCATTTGGCAGGCTAGTTTGTCAAGTATTATGAAATTACTAAATTAAACATAGAACTATGATAATCATAGCACACTGCTGTTTTGAAGAGGCATTGTTTAAAATTTTACCGCCCGTTCCCCCACTAATTGAGTATTTAACCTGAGTTTGGGATAAGAAAGAGCTGAGAGTTTAATAAATCCTGTTTGTTAAAGAAGTCGAGCCTTCAGGAGAATTAGGAACGTAGTTTAGTTTAGGAGTTTTCTTCTTTCTCAAAAAATGCCAAACTTGCCCCCACTGTTTATCCCTACGGAGCTTTGATAACTTCATGAGCCAATTGCCTTTATTGAAAAGTCGGCGATTTCTTCCGCTGTTTTGGACACAATTTTTAGGCGCGTTTAACGACAACGTCTATAAAAATGCCTTGGTGATTTTGATTATTTTCCAAAATGCCAGCCTATTTGGACTCGACAGCAACCAACTGGTGACCATGAGTGCGGGGATTTTCATTCTGCCCTATTTTTTATTTTCTGCCACAGCGGGACAATTAGCTGATAAATATGAGAAATCACGGCTGATTCGCTGGATTAAAATCTTAGAAATCATCATTATGCTGTTGGCAATTGCAGGCTTTTATTTTGCGGATGTATTCAGTTTAATTGTGCTGTTATTTTTGATGGGGGCGCAAGCGACTTTATTCGGACCTTTGAAATATGGGATTTTGCCACAGCATTTGCACGAAAATGAATTAATGGCAGGCAATGGCTTGATTGAAATGGGTACGTTTTTAGCCATTTTATTGGGCACGATTTTGGGCGGCATTGTGGTTGCAATTCAGCCGAATGGCAGCTTAATTGTGGCGGGCGTGGTGGTTTTTATTTCAATTCTGGGCTGGCTTGCAAGCTTATGGATTCCGCCCGCAGAAGCCGCCGATCCGAAAATCAAAATCAATTGGAATATCGCTTATGAAACTTGGCATACTTTGCAATATGGCGCGGAAAATCGCAGCGTATTCTTAGCCTTATTAGCGATTTCATGGTTTTGGCTGGTGGGCGCAACGTTTTTATCGCAATTCCCTGCGTATAGCAAAGAAATTCTGCACGGTAATGAACACGTTATCACTTTGCTTTTAACGGTATTTTCCATTGGCATTGGCACAGGTTCAACTTTGTGCGACAAGCTTTCAGGTGGACGGGTTGAATTGGGTTTGGTGGTGCTGGGCGCGATAGGGATTAGCCTATTTTCTATCGATGTGTATTTTGCGAGCCAAGGTTTAGCACAATTTGCCGCAACCGCGCCTTTAATCGATGTGAGTGCATTTTTGGCAAAACTCGCGCATTGGCGCATTTTGGCAGATTTGCTGCTGATTGGTTTGTTTGGCGGTTTTTACATCGTGCCCTTATATGTGTTGATGCAGCAACGCAGCAATCCTCACCACCGTTCACGGGTGATTGCCGCGAACAATATTTTGAACGCGCTGTTAATGGTGCTGTCTGCTTTGGCAACGGTGTGGATGTTAAAAATGGGCATGAATTCGCCGCAAATCTTTCTGGTGACAGGCATCAGCAGTGCGGGAGTAACTTTTGTATTATTCCTATTGCAGCCTGAATTTATGCAAAGCTTTGTGAGATGGACAGGATTGCGTAAGGCTGATTAAACACCGCGCTCAAGCCGATTGTCAGAGTCAGGATTTACGGAATAATTAAGCATAATCAATATATTAGATTCAGAAAATATTAAGCTGTTTTATTCTGAAAATCCTTAAATTCTGTGAATCCTGATTCAGACAGTTCTCGCCACTTCTCGCAAAAAATGTACAAAGCGAAATGCGAGAATATAAATTTCTCGGACAGTGCACTCAATATTGACGAAATACGGCTAAATTTTTGAGGAAACCCAGAAGAGAATTTCAGGGAAAAAACTAGATTTCTTGCGTGGTTGCGCGAGATAATAAGGCTTGAACTGCGGCTTGGGGCGTATATTCCCCTTCTAAAACTTTATGTACATGCTCCACAATTGGCATCGCAATTTCCATTTCTTGTGCCAAACGATACACTTCACGCGCCGCATGCACACCTTCCACCACTTGCCCGATTTTTGCCTGAGCTTCGCTGTCAGTTTGACCTTGCGCCAAAGCATAACCCATGCGCCGATTGCGTGATTGATTATCGGTGCAGGTCAGCACCAAATCGCCCAAACCCGCCAAACCCATAAAAGTTTCACGCACCCCACCCAACGCCGTGCCAAAACGCACCATTTCCGTCAAACCGCGTGTAATCAAAGCCGCACGACTGTTTGCACCTAAACCTAAACCGTCAGCAATGCCCGCCGCAATAGCAATCACATTTTTCACCGCGCCGCCCACTTCCACGCCCACCATGTCACAACTGGTATAGGGGCGAAAACTGGGATGATGGTGAAATTTTTTCACCAATAATTCTGCATACTCGGTGTGATTTGCAGCAACCGTCACCGCAGTGGGTAAGCCTTTCGCGACTTCCATCGCAAAAGATGGCCCAGATAATACCGCCAACGGGCGATTTTTACCGAGCATATCCGCCGCAACTTGATGCAATAACAAACCCGTTTCATATTCCAAGCCCTTAGTTGCCCAACAAATTCGCACTTTTGCGGCAAGATGAGGCGCAAGTAAGGCTAAAGTTTCCCGAAACGCATGACTGGGCACAACCACCAGCACATCTTCTACCGTGGATAAATACGGCACAAAATCGCTGACAGCGTGTAAATTCTCAGGAAAAGTAATCTCGGGTAAAAAGCGGGCGTTTTGACGAGTTGCAGCCATCTGTTGCATCTGTGCGGAATTTCTTCCCCACAGCGCAACTTGATGTCCATTCCGCGCTAATACCATCGCCAGCGCAGTGCCCCAAGAGCCTGCGCCGAGCACGAGAATTGTCGGTGTAAACAACATCAGTTGCGGCGGGAAAGATTAAGCAGTGGCTTCGGGAAGTTGTGCAGCAGCATCTTGTTGAAGCTGGGCAACACGTTGTGCGAACATTGCGTCAAAATTAATCGGCGCAAGTAATAAAGGTTGGAAACCACCACGCACGCTGAGATCAGACATTACTTCACGCGCATAGGGGAATAAAATGGTTAAGCAGTAGCTGTTCAGCATGTATTGTAATTGTTCACTGCCAAAATTGGCAACGGTGAAAATCCCTGCTTGTTGCACTTCGATTAAATACGCCGTTTTGTCGCTGCTTTCGCCCGTTTCAGGATTGGTGCTGACTGCTTTCACCGTCACGGTGAGATTCAACACCACTTCAAACACCTCATCAGACAAGGCTTCAATGGTATTAGAAATTTGTAATTCTAAACCTTGCGTCCATTGTTCGGTGAAAATATGGGGAGAATTGGGCGTTTCAAAAGATACGTCTTTAACATACACTTTTTGAATTGCAAATTGTTCTTGTGGGGCTGCGCCGTTTTGAATTGCTTCTTCCACTGTCTCTATTCCTCGTTAAAGCGTTGTATTGTTCGGGATTATTCTTTACCGCGTGTCAGCGGAAGACTTGCCGTTTGCCATGCCATGATGCCGCCGCTGAGATTATAAACTTTCTCAAAGCCTTGCTTTTTAAGTTTGCCACAGGCTTGGGCGGAACGTTGACCACTTAAACAAATCGCGATAATTGGTTGGTCGCGGTGTTTTTCTAGTCGGCTCATTTTATCAGATAAGCTACTCAGCGGCATATTAATTGAGTTTAAAATATGTCCTTGAATAAATTCGTTCTCTTCGCGCACATCAATTAATACAGCGTCTTCATGATTGAGCAATTTAGTGACTTCAAAACAGTTGATTGAAGCAACCCCCGTGATTTGAGATTGGAAAACATTCCAAATCAACGCGCCCGAAACTGCAAATAATGCAAAAAACAGGAATAAATGATTTCCTACAAATTCAAATAATTGTCCCATAAGCGATCTAAGTTCTACTGAGTAATGAGAAGATAAAATGTGGACTAATCTGGATTAACCACAGAATGAGCAAAATACTTCACGCATCATGCTGATGAGGCGCAAAGTCCGTGCATCGCCGACGCGGTAATATACTCGATTTGCATCTTTGCGGGAAGCCAAAATACCCTTGTCACGCAGGATGGCAAGGTGTTGAGAAATATTACTTTGAGAAGTGCCGACGTGATCGACAATATCTTGAACGCTGTATTCTTTTTCGCCCAAAGTGCAGAGAATTTTCAGGCGCAAAGGATGCGACATCGCTTTCATCGAGCGGGCGGCGCGTTCAATGTCTTCGTCATGCGTAATCAGCGCGAAAGGCTGGGGGCTTTCAGGCATACTTTATTTTCCAGATTCAGAGATGAAAAGTAATTAAAGTCATTCCCTGTGGGAGATTATTAGGAAATATGAGCGACTTTCACAAAATATGTGTAACTACCTGCATTATAGTCTATATAAACCAAAAATATTAATAAATATAGGAGTTACGCGGTTGAATTGATAAGGCTCTCATTTTACGGGCAGTGCTGATTATCTAAAGACGGCATTCCAATACTGGAAATATCTGCTCTCTAAACCTTTTGTTATACGCGCCTGTGCCCCTAGGGCGTGTCATCAATTAAGCATTAACCGCTAAAGAAGCCTCTAAATCCCCTAAAGGGGACTTTAAACATTTAAATTATTTGTATTTAGCTCCCTTTAGGGGGGTGGGGACTTCTTTAAAGACTTTTAAACACGCTTTGTTAAAATTTAATTGATGACACGCCCTAGAATTATCACGTTTCAGGGTGGAATACGCGGCGCCACCCTACTATTGTCTAGAAACTTCTCTTATCCCAAACTCAGGTTATTTAGCACTCCCCAAAAACTTACCCACCCTTTTTCATCACCTTGCCTTCCGCCGCCCGCTGTTTACGAATCGCTTTGGGGTCTGCCAACAAGGGACGATAAATTTCCACACGGTCAGCTTCCGCTAACACTTTATCCAATTTGCAAGGTTTGCTGAAAATACCGACTTTATTCACCGCCAAATCAATTTCAGGGAAACGCAGGCAAAGTTTAGACAGCTCTATCGCTTCGGCAACCGTGCAGCCAAGATTGACATTCAGCCGCACCAAAGCCTGTTCTTCAGGCTTGGCATAGGCGACTTCTACCCAAATTAAATCAGCGTTGTCCATATAATTTACGGGCGCGTTCAATAAACGCATCGACCAGATTATTGACAATTTTGGTGAACACAGGCGACAAACTCAGCCGTAGAATTTTATTAGAAATCTCAAATTCCATATCCAAAGAAATTTTACAGCCCTGTTCGCCCAAGACCTGAAATACCCACAGCCCTTTCAAATGGCTAAACGGCCCTTCTAATAAAGTCATTTCAACGCGCTGGTCAGGCACTAAACGATTTGCCGTGGTGAAAGACTTTTCCAATCCCACCCCGCCCATAGTAATACCTGCCACAATTTCTTCAGGCTTTTGTACTAAAATTTTTACCGCCTTACACCACGGCAAAAATTCAGGATATTTAGCAATATCATTCACTAAGACATACATTTCATGCGCGCTGTATTGCACCAGCGCAGTTTTATGAATATGGGTCACGCAATCACCCCAATGGCATTTAAGAAAATCATTAATACTCCGACGGGAGCAACATAACGCATTAAAAAGCGTAGAATTTTATAACGTGTGCTGGCTTCAGGTAATTCCAATTCTTCCAAAATATCCGCGCTACGCATTCGCCACATCGCAAAAATCACAATACACAAACCGCCCAAAGGCAACATAATATTAGCAGTGACAAAGTCAAGCAGGTCAAATAACGTCTTGTTGGCGAAGCTGCTAAACATCGACAAGGGTTTGACTTCGCTCCAAATATTAAATGAGAAAATTGTCACCAGCCCAAATAACCAAATACAAAAGCCTGCCCATGCGGTCGCGCTGACGCGGGTAAATTTCTTGGTTTCCACCATCCAAGCCACAGTGGGTTCTAATAAAGAAATTGAAGAAGTCCACGCCGCCAACACCAACAACACGAAAAATAAACCGCCGAAAAAGCTTCCAAACGGCATCTTGCCAAACGCCAGCGGCAAGGTGTTGAACACTAAACCAGGCCCTTGATTGGGTTCTAAACCATTGCTAAACACTATTGGGAAAATCGCCAAACCTGCCAAAATTGCCACCATCACATCTGCAAACGCAATCATACCTGTGGCTTTCAATAAAGAAATATGTTTTGGCAAATACGCGCCGTAAACCATCATCGCGCCCATGCCCAAACTCAAAGTAAAAAACGCATGTCCCAAGGCAATTAATACACCGCGCCCACTGAACTCGCAGCTTGTCGGGCTACAGTTGGGATAAAATAATTTGTGAAAATCG
>JBDKHS010000388.1:0-6238 GCA_039797505.1 Pseudomonadota bacterium
TTAACGGATTCTATCAATAAACTGATTATCTCTAAAAACTTGGGCACAGCGCGCCAAACCTCAGGTGCATTTGGATTATCCATTTATTATCCACAAAAGGGATTAAATGATAACTACGTTAGTTCTGATGAGTATTTAAACTTATCATTTATTAGTGAAACTATTGATAGTCTTTCCAATAAATGGGCTAGTTTACTGACCAGTATTAACAAAAGTGCTGAACAAAACACTGCGCCTGAATTGACAAACAGCACGCCTCCTGCGGCGACAACTGAGAATGAAACGACTGGACGTTCTAATTCTCAAGTCAGTGTCAACGATAACAACTTAGCAGCCTTAAGAACCTCTGTGATCAGCAAAACATTTGGTGTCAATCAGCAGGCAGTTCTTGAAAATGGACAGTTGACGTTACCCTTGGTTGAAATTGCAGGAGAGGGTGGAGAATATCCTTATTACCAAGCAAGCTTGATCAAGAATGCAACAGGTACTTTTACGATTAAAGACCTGACACCTGCAACGAATGTTATTTCTGGTCTTGCCATTGCGAGCGTCTTTGATCCAAAAACATCGACTTTAGATATTCCCATTCTTAAAGTTGGCAATGAAACTCGCCAATTTAAGTTGACTTTTAAAGCAGAAACAAAGGAATTAACCTTGATTAGTGATCAAGCTGCTGAAATGGTTACTTATTTAGATGAGGTGTCTTATCGGAAGACAAGCACTGCAGGTAATTATGCTATTACATGGAATAAACAACAACTAACGCTGAAAGGCGGTAAGGGTACGAGCTTGCCTGTTAGTGGTTTTCGTATTGATCCAGATAGTTCTTTGCTAATGAGCACTGCCTTGTATTTACCCCCAGATAGCGATGATGTCAAGTTAGTCATGTTGCAAATCGATACCGTGAAAAATAAAGTTATCGATGCCTTTGATGGGGAGTTATCTAATGGTGCTGCACCCAGAGGCTTACCTTTGAAAGCAGAAGGTTTATTATTACCTATTTACTATTCAGAAATTCGTACAAGTAAGCCCGCTGAAGAATGGCTCTCTACTAGCTTAATAGGTGATATTGATCCCCTCGTGATTCCCGCAAACGGAATTTCAGGACTCGCCTTGACAAATACGGTCGTTGCCAGTGGTTCATATTTGCTTGAAGTTGTTGCAGAAGACACCTTTGGTAAAACTAGTACCCCTCAATTATTTAATATTTTAGTGCCTTAAGCCTAAATATTAATCTTGCTAAGTACCAAATACTTTAGAAGAACCTCGCGTACTTCAAAGTATTTGGTATTTCATATGTGCTTTCTCGTTCCCAAACTCTGGTTCACTGCCATTAAGTTTACGCACTTTACGATGGCAAGAGAATAATCAAAACATGTCCGCAGATTTGAACACGCGCTTACAAAGTTGTAGCGGTTGTTTGAATGTTTTAACCTTTGAACATCAGTAATAAAAGAAGACCTGCTAGGCTTTGAAAACCTAGCAGGTCTTGAATTTATCGTGATTTAGGACTGGCAGTAAAAACCCGTAGGTTGGATTGCCAACTGCAACCCAACCTGCGGAGCTAATTCAATATCGTGCTTTGGTTCAGGAAATAACGACTTAACTGCGCACCACAAATTGCTTGCTGACCCAGCCTTGCATATCCATAGCACCTTGGATAGTGTCCAAAACATGAACTTTTAACCAATCGCTATTACTGTCATCAATTGCTTGCAAACGTGTGCCAGCGGGCAAGGGACTGTTCGGTAAAGGCGCATATTGTGATCCTGGACCTGTACGAATATGTAAATTAACCTTAGTACGATATGCTACCGTAGGCGCGGCTTGATCATCCGCACGTCCGAAAATGCGTGAATGAAAACTCGCCATCGGGAAAGCAGGACCTGGATCAAACTTGCGACGCGGGGCAATGTCTTCATGCCCGATCACATCTTTCAAACCATAGGTTTGTACAATTAAGCTGCCGACTTCTAAGGCTGCAAATAATTGTTCGGGGGTATATAAATGCCATGCCCGTTTCACCTTTTCACTTTTATGCGTGGCTTCAATCACCTGATCCGCAGGATAACTTGTGCCAAACCAAGCTTGATATTGATCGCCGACTTTATTCAATGTGCCTGCATTGTCCATTTCAATGCCGATAGAATATTGATTCATGCCCACCAAGCCTTGCCAAGAACTTTGTCCCGCATGCCATGCCACTCGGTTAAACGGCACTAATTGAGTGACGCTACCATCACGTCCAATCACCAAATGTGCAGAGGCTTTAGCGGTGGGATTAATCAGCCATTTAATCGAATGATCCGCACTAGGGCCTGCGGTGTAGTGCATCACTAAATAACTGGCTTTCAGCTCGCCACCCATATTGGGCGTAGCAACAAAAGGAAACGGCGTTCCATCATCTTGAAACAAACGGTGATTAATAATTTTCATACAAAAATCCTTTGTGAGAGTTCACCTACTGCATGATCATGGCAAGAATTCACGCAAGCGTCTAGTCTAATCTTAAATGATGTCTCCCATCACAGACAGCGTCAATAGAAAAAAAGCTAAAATCCTGACTTATTCTAATGGGGCGCAATTTAGGCTTTAAAAAATGAATTCACGCTTGTGAAAATTGGTCTAATCGGTTTTAATAACTGGGTTCACTCGCGTGATCACAGCCATTGGAGGCAGTCTTAGTTATTATGTTTCAATCCATACTCGACCTCATCCGCCAAGTGACTTTCTAGTGATAGCCACCGACGGATAGAGGACAGTGGATTACCTCCCCGTAAACGAGAAGCTTACCAAAAGGATAACGAGACTGGTGCATCGTTGTCTAGTCCAGTATTCTCCCTGAAGGGGGAGGTTTCAGAACAGCAAGGGAATTTCATGAAAAATCTCAGTGATTATCCAATTAACGAATTAAAACTTATCTATACTCTATTACACGCCCAACTTTCCAGTAACAGCGCGTTAATGGACTCCCAGCTTTTACAAGATTTGCAGCATCATTTATTAAAACAAGCGGTGCAAGAAGGCATTGATGTCACCACCCATACTTTATGGGCAAGCTGGCTGCATCGCAAAGCCTAATGAATCAATATGTTTAAGCTGTATCGTATCGGGTGCAACATCCCTATAGACACATTTCCACCGATAGAAATGGCGTTAGCAGACCCTGATGGACTATTAGCCGTCGGGGGAGATTTGAGCGTGCCGCGTTTGTTAGCGGGGTATCGGCGGGGAATTTTTCCGTGGTACAACGAAGGTGACCCGATTTTATGGTGGTCGCCCAGCGAACGCATGGTGTTATTTCCCGAACAGTTAAAAATCTCGCGCAGCCTGCGTAAAAATTTACGCCATCGCGGTTTCAGCTTTCGCACCGACACCGTTTTCAAAGAAGTGATGCTCGGTTGCGCTGCCCCGCGTGGCGAAGAATATGGCACTTGGATAAACCCCGAAATGTTAGCCGCCTATTGTGAATTAAACCGACGCGGCATAGCCCACAGTTTTGAATGCTGGCAAGCGGGACAATTGGTGGGTGGTTTATACGGCGTGGTCTTGGGAAAAGTGTTTTTTGGCGAATCGATGTTTCACCGTGAACGCGATGCTTCAAAAGCCACACTTGCCGCCGCCGTAACTCAATTGCAACGCTGGGGTTTTGAATTGATTGATTGTCAGCTTCACACCCCTCACTTGGAAAGCTTGGGCGCGTGTCCACTCACACGCAGTGATTATCGCCGTTTACTCGATGTGCTGTGTCCCATAGAGGGCTACACAGGAGAATGGATGCTGGATGCTGATGTTTTAGAAGGCACTTGGATATGAATACACGCACACAATTTAATCTTTATTCAACCCCGCCCCACGAATGCACCTACTTAAGTCGTCGCCAAGCGACTACGGTGTTTATTGACCCGCATTTCCCAAAAGACGCGCATTTATATAATATCCTTTCACAACATGGCTTTAGACGCAGTGGCGAACATTTATACCGTCCGCATTGCCAAGCTTGCCAAGCCTGTTTAGCGGTGCGAATTCCTGTTAAGCAATTTAAAATGCGGCGTTCGCAAAAACGTGTCTTTCAAAAAAATCAAGATATTACGGTCAAAGCGGTGCGCAGTGGTTTCAAACAAGAACATTTTGAATTGTATAGCCGTTATTTAGAGCATCGCCATCGCGGCGGCGGCATGGATAACCCCAGCACAGACAGTTATTTGCAATTTTTAACCAGCCTCTGGGCAAATACTATTTTTTATGAATTTCGTCTCAAAGAACAATTAGTTGCTGTTGCCGTGGTCGATATTTATGAAGATGCCTTTTCAGCGATTTATACTTTTTTTGACCCTGATTATCCACAGCGTAGCCTTGGCGTATTTGCGATTTTATGGGAAATTCATGAAGCCATACGGCACGGCATGAATTATGTTTATCTGGGTTATTTCATTAAAGAATGTCGCAAAATGAATTATAAAACTGAATATCGTCCTTTGGAATATTATCATGAAGGCGTGTGGAGTCTTTTGGAAGTTGATACACCCGACTAAAATATCACGCATTTTTTAAATCATTGCGTGGCTAACGCATGATTTTTTATTTATCCCTTTTTCTCTATCGAGCTGAATTTTATGAATAAACCCTCATCCTCTCTCAAAGTGGGCGAAGCACAACGTGGGGCTGAAAAAACCGCACGCATTCCGATTAAAATCATTCCGAGCGATGCCAAAGCCGCGCCTAAACCAGAGTGGATACGGATTAAAGTGCCGTCGGGTTCTGCGGTCAGCGATTTGAAACAAGTGTTACGGAATAATAGTTTACATACGGTTTGTGAAGAAGCCGCTTGCCCCAATTTGAATGAATGTTTTTCGGGCGGCACTGCGACTTTTATGATTATGGGCGATATTTGTACGCGCCGCTGTCCGTTTTGCGATGTGGCACATGGTCGCCCCGAACCATTGGATGCGGAAGAGCCTTTGAATCTCGCGAAAACGGTCGCTGAGATGAAATTGAAATATGTGGTAATTACTTCAGTAGACCGCGATGATTTGCGCGATGGCGGTGCAGGGCATTTTGTGGATTGTATTCGGTCTGTGCGTGAACACTCGCCAAAAACGCGGATTGAAGTGTTAGTCCCTGATTTTCGTGGGCGCATGGAACGGGCTTTAGAAATTATGCACGCCGCGCCGCCTGATGTGTTTAATCACAATTTGGAAAGTGTGCCACGTTTGTATAAAGAAGTGCGCCCCGGGGCAGATTACGCGTGGTCTTTGAAATTACTGAAAGAATTCAAAGCCGCGCATCCTGATGTTTTAACAAAGTCAGGTTTAATGCTGGGTTTGGGCGAAGAAATTGAGGAAGTTTTGCAAGTGATGGCAGATTTACGCGCCCATGATTGCGAAATGCTGACTTTAGGGCAATATTTGCAACCCAGTCGCCATCATTTGGCGGTGAAACGTTATGTCACCCCTGATGAATTTGCAATGTTGGGTGAAAAAGCCAAGGAAATGGGCTTTAAACACGTTGCCAGTGCGCCTTTAGTGCGTTCTTCATATCATGCGGACAAGCAATCTAGTGGTGAGTTTTAATTTAGTCTTTAGAAGAAAGCCCCCAACCCCCTAAAGGGGGCTAAAGACTAACACCTTGTTTTTTAAGTCCCCTTTAGGGGATTTAGGGGCTTCTTTTAAAAGGGGCTCTGAGTCCCTTTTTTTATTACACGGTCGATAAAACTATTTTTTCGCTTGATATTCAGGAAATTCCGCAAACACATCTCTGATATAGTGTGATTTCCACAGCGTAAATAATAACGCTAAATCCGTATATAAAAACACCAAACTCAGTTCATCAAAGCGTGTCCAGCCGATGAGGGTGTATCCCACAATCATCAACACATCTAACGCCAAACCGCCAAATATTAGCTTTTGCCCATTTTTCCACAACCAACGTGCAATGTTTCCTGAACTCGGGACGCGCCGCAAGGTGACAAATAGCAGCGCAATAGCAGGCAGCGAAGTTGCCCAAAATCCCAAATCAAAACAGCTATGTGCTAATTTTTGCAAAGCGGGGGAAGGAATCACGTTGGGTAATAACAAAATTCCGATATATTTCAGGCTGTAAACCATGATTAATGTTAGGTAAGAACGGACTTTTAAGACGTTGTCTTCGTTGAAATCGTCAGGGGTATAAATCATGCTCATTGTGTTCAACTCAAAAATAAACGATACGCAGGGTTATCTAATTCTTGCCAATAGGG
>JBDKHS010000389.1:0-10693 GCA_039797505.1 Pseudomonadota bacterium
TTCAACTGCGTAACTCCTATCATTAAATTGTGTAATTTCTGAAAAGATTTAAAGACAGCGGTAAGATTTAAATTTTCCCGTGACATAAAAATATAGCCCCACCTGCCCCAAAACTACCGCATAATTGTCCTAAGAATTTCGTAAAATCCCTTGTTTAATAATAAGATTATTGCACACAAACCGCTTGACAGCTGGCGCGTATTCAGTAAGCATTTTCACTCATTTTTATCCCCATCCAAAGGAGTTTTCCCATGCAACAGTATCGCCTACGCGCTTTGAGCGTTTTATTATTTTCTCTGGGTTTAAGTCAATTCAGTTTTGCCGCCGATACTTTGAAAATTGGGGTTGGTGTGCCTTTGACAGGACGTAATGCTGCCTTTGGTGATCAAATTTTCCGGGGCGCACAACAAGCCGCAGAAGACATTAATGCAGCGGGCGGTGTCGATGGCAAAAAGATTGAATTAATTAAAGGCGATGATGCTTGCGAACCTAAACAAGCGGTTTCTGTCGCACAGCGTTTTGTTGAAGTGGACAAAGTGCAAGCCGAAATTGGACATTTCTGTTCTTCTTCTACCATTCCCGCCACCGAAGTTTATGCCGAAGCAGGCATTCTCGCGATTACCCCCGGTTCCACCAATCCCAAAGTCACTGAACGTAATTTACCCACGATTTTCCGCGCTTGTGGACGCGATGACCAACAAGGCAAAGTCGCCGCAGAATACATGGTCAACAAGTTGAAAGCGAAAAAAGTGGTGTTAGTTCACGACAAAGACACCTACGGACAAGGCATTGCCGACTCGGTGCGCACCAATTTGCAAAAACTCGGAATCACTGAATCTTTATATGAAGGTTTAACCCGTGGCGAAAAAGATTTCAATGCTTTAGTTACCAAAATCAAAGCCTTAAATCCTGATGCGGTGTATTTTGGCGGCTTGTACAACGAAGCAGGTTTATTAGTGCGTCAGTTGCGTGAACAAGGCGTGAAAGCGGCATTTATCGCAGGCGATGGCATCGTGTCTGAAGATTTCGTCACCGCAGCGGGCGGCAAACAATTCTCACAAGGGGTTTATATGACCTTTGGCGCAGATTCTCGCAAATTGCCTTCTGGAAAAGCGGTGGTGGAAAAATTCCGCAAAGCAGGTTTTGAACCTGAAGGCTACACCTTGTACGCCTACACCGCGATGCAAGCAATTGCCGCCGCTGTCCAAGGCGCAAAAAGCACCGACGGCGCAAAACTTTCCAAATGGTTAAAAGCCAATACCGTGAGCACAGTGATGGGCGATAAAGCTTGGGATGAAAAAGGCGACTTAAAAGTCACTGATTACGTGATGTATCAATGGGATAATAACGGAAAATATGCCGAAGTCGCGCCGTAAGTCATTGCAATGAATGTGTATATTCTCGCACAACAATTAGTCAACGGCGTAGTGCTCGGTGCAATTTACGGGCTGATCGCCGTCGGCTACACCATGGTTTATGGCATCATGGGCATGATTAATTTCGCCCACAGTGAAATTTACATGCTCTCCGCCTATTTGAGCACGATTGTATTAGCGGTTTTAGTCTATTGGGGCATTCAATCCCCTTTAGTGCTGATTTTGCTCACGTTAGGCATTGCCATGAGCATGACCGCTTTATATGGTTGGGTGATTGAACGCCTTGCCTACCGCCCGCTACGCAATGCCCAGCGTCTTGCCCCGCTGATTTCTGCGATTGGGATTTCTTTGATTTTACAAAGTTATGCCGTGCTCACCCAAGGCGCGAAAACCAAAGGCATTCCAACATTTATTGAAGGCGTGACCCGTTTTGGGGACGCTGTGAATAACGTACAAATCAGTAATATTCAAGTGTTAATTCTTATCATTGCGCTGTGCAGCATGGTTGCCTTGAATTTCATCATTCAACACACCGCGTTTGGGCAAGCCTGTCGCGCTACCCAACAAGATCGCGGTATGGCAGAAATTCTGGGGATTAATACCGACCGTGTAATTTCTCTAGTATTCGTGATTGGCTCAGCAATGGCGGCGGTGGCGGGTTTATTAGTCACCATGAATTATGGTTCATTCGACTTCAATATCGGCTTTGTGATGGGCGTGAAAGCCTTCACGGCGGCGGTGTTAGGCGGGATTGGCTCGTTGACAGGCGCGATGTTGGGCGGGATTATTTTAGGGGTGAGTGAATCGCTGTTTGCAGGTTTGGTGAACAGCGATTATAAAGACGTGTTTGCATTCAGCCTGTTAGTCATTTTCCTGATTTTCCGCCCCAGCGGTTTATTGGGCAAGCCTGAGGTCGAAAAAGTTTGATGCACTTAAAACACGCCTTAAAAGATGCGGCTCTCGTCGGAGTTTTGGCATTGCTGCTGTTTCTCCCAATGACAGGCATCGCGTTGGCTGAAAATTACAGTTTTAACGCCCGCTTACATGTGCCGTTTTTATTGGCAGGCATGGTGATGTTAGGGCGTTTTATTTTTTCCTACGCGCTGCACACCTATCATTCCCGCCAATGGGTGAAACGCTTAATTCACCGCGAAGACCGCCCGCGTTTTATTCCGTGGGTTCGCCCGCAACGCCGTTGGATATTGTTCGCTTTATTTGTGTTCGGGCTGGTTTTGCCATTTACTCTGAGCAATTACGGTTTAAACACTGCTATTTTAGCTTTGATTTATGTGTTGTTGGGCTTGGGCTTAAATATCGTGGTGGGTTTGGCGGGCTTGTTGGATTTAGGCTTTGTCGCATTTTATGCGGTCGGCGCGTATACCTTCGCGCTGGGTGGGCAATATTTTGGATTAGGATTTTGGGGCGCAATTCCTGTCGCCGCCGCAATTGCAGCCTTGTGCGGTGTGTTGTTAGGTTTTCCCGTGCTGCGTTTACATGGCGATTATTTGGCGATTGTCACCTTGGGTTTTGGGGAAATCATTCGCCTGATTTTAACCAATTGGATAGAAGTCACAGGCGGCCCCAATGGCGTACAAGTCCCTACTTTACAAGTATTTGGTTTTGAATTCACCCGCATTGCCAAAGCGGGCGGCGTGCCAATTCACGAATATTTAGGCGTTGCCTATTCCACCGCCTACCGCTACTGGTTTTTATATTTGGTGCTGTTTTTGGTGGTGTGCGCGATGATTTTCATTTTGAACCGTTTACGCAGCTTGCCGATTGGGCGGGCGTGGGAAGCTTTACGTGAAGATGAAATTGCCTGTCGTTCCTTGGGCATTAATCCAGTCACGGTGAAACTGTCCGCATTCAGCATGGGTGCGATGGTGGGCGGGGTGGCAGGGGTATTTTTTGCCGCACAACAAGGGTTCATCAACCCGACTTCGTTCACGTTTTTTGAATCCGCGCTAATCTTGGCAATCGTGGTGCTCGGCGGCATGGGTTCGACTTTAGGCGTGGTATTGGCAGCAATTGTGCTGACTTTATTACCCGAAGTATTGCGCGAATTTTCACAGTATCGCATTGTTTTATTTGGCAGTTTGATGGTGTTGATGATGGTGTGGCGACCCCGTGGTTTTATCAGTTTGCAACGCCGCCAATTTGAGGGCGCAGCATGAACCCGATTCTTCGCGTGGAAAATTTAAGCATTGAGTTTGGGGGGATTGTCGCGCTTAACCAAGTCAATTTCCAAATTCCTCGCAACCAAATCAGTGCCTTAATTGGCCCAAATGGTGCGGGTAAAACTACTTTATTTAATTGCGTTACGGGTTTTTATCGTCCGCGTAATGGCAAAATTTTTCTGCACGGGGCGCGGCAAACTTCGGAATTATGTGGCTTGTTAAACCCACGTTTGTTAAGCCGTGATTTAGGCTGGTTACAAAGCTTGCAGGCGCGGTTTTTTGGTGGCTCGCATGTGTTAAATCATTTAGGCGTGGCGCGGACGTTTCAAAACATTCGTTTATTTCAGCAAATGAGTGTGATGGAAAATTTATTAGTGGCGCAACATACCAAATTAAAAGGCAATTTATTCAGTGGTTTATTTAACACGAAAGCTTATGTGAATAGCGAACGTACCGCTTTGGAAATTGCACGTTATTGGTTAGATTTCTTTGAATTAACGCCCTATTTAAATAAATTAGCCGCAGAACTGTCTTATGGACAACAACGCCGTTTAGAAATTGCGCGTGCTTTGTGTACACGTCCACTATTACTGTGTTTAGACGAGCCTGCCGCAGGTTTAAATCCTCAAGAAACTGCCGAATTAAGTCGCTTGCTGCAACGACTTTGTGCACAAAGCCAGCTCAGTATTTTGTTAATTGAGCATGATATGCGTTTAGTGATGGAAATTTCACAACATATTATCGTTTTAGACCATGGTGAAGTGATTGCGATAGGCACGCCCGCACAAATTCAGCAACATCCGCAGGTGTTGGCTGCGTATTTGGGGACGGAATATGGATAAAAGTTTCTTTGCTTTACAAGAAGTTGAAAGTAGTTATGGACGCTTGCCTGTGTTGCATAAAGTTTCGCTGGAAGTAAACAAAGGGGAAATTGTCACTTTAATTGGGGCCAATGGGGCGGGAAAAACCAGTTTGCTAATGACGATTTTCGGCAATCCACGCGCCACACAAGGACATATTTATTGGCAAGGCAAGGATATTGCGCATTTACCAACCCATCATATTGCGGGCTTGGGCATTGCGCTTGTGCCTGAGGGACGGCGCATTTTCCCAGCGATGACGGTGGCAGAAAATTTGGCAATGGGCGGGCGCAATAGTTTGTATGCCAGCGTGGATTTAGAAAAGATTTTGGAAATGTTCCCACGGCTGAAAGAGCGTTTTAAACAGCGGGCGGGCACGTTGTCGGGTGGCGAGCAACAAATGTTAGCGATTGGGCGGGCGTTGATGAGTCGTCCACAATTACTGCTGTTGGATGAACCCAGTTTGGGACTTGCGCCGCTAATTGTTAAGCAATTATTTGAAATTTTGGAAGAAATTGCGAATCAGGGGATGACGATTTTTCTGGTCGAACAAAATGCGAATCATGCGTTAAAGTTGGCAGATCGAGCGTATGTGTTGGTGAATGGACGGATCGAGTTAAGTGGGACGGGCGCGGAATTATTGGATAATCCTGAAGTGAAGCGGGCGTATTTGGGGAGTTTATGAAACTGGGGCAGGCTTATCGAGCCGACTGCATAACTCCTAGGGCGTGTCATCAATTAAGTTAAAGTAGGTTGGGTTAGCCTAAGCTAACCCAACGAAAATAAAGGGATTCAGTTGGGTTGCCGTTGGCAGCCCAACCTACAAGGCTAAAGGGGGCTAAATACAAATAATTTAAATGTTAGGAGTTACGCAGTTGAATCGGTAACTGTTTGATTTTACTAGAAACACGATTGTGCAACACACAATACTAACTCATTATAAATAAAAGAATTAGTGTTTCAACTGCGTAACTCCTAAATGTTTAAAGTCCCCTTTAGGGGATTTAGGGGCTTCTTTAGCGGTTAATGCCTATTTGATAACAGACCTAAGCTTTTAAGCGGTCACCAATTCACCACGCAAAGAATTCCGCAGGGCTTCGGTAATACGAACTTGTACAAACTGTCCGATTAAAGACGCATCGGCTTCAAAATTCACCACCCGATTATTTTCGGTATGTCCTGCCAATTGTCCAATGTCTTTACGCGAGGCTTCACGCTCGACCAACACTTTTTGAACCGTGCCCACCATGCGCCGACTGTACATTGCTTCTAATTCATTCAGACGCGCCTGCAAAATTTGTAGACGTTGCTTCTTCACTTCCATATCGACATCATCAGGCATATCGGCGGCGGGCGTGCCGGGGCGCGGGCTGTAAATAAAACTGAAAGAATGGTCAAACGCCATTTCATCAATTAACTTTAAAGTCGCTTGAAAATCTTCTTCCGTTTCACCGGGAAAACCCACGATAAAATCAGAAGACAAACCTAAATCAGGACGCACTTCGCGTAACTGGCGAATTTTCTGTTTATATTCAATCGCAGTGTGTCCACGCTTCATTAAACTGAGAATGCGATCCGAGCCGCTTTGCACGGGCAAATGTAAATGGCTGACCAGTTTCGGCACAGTTTTGTAAACATTGATTAAACTGTCGGTCATTTCCATCGGATGCGACGTGGTGTAACGAATGCGTTCAATACCTTCAATTTCAGCCACATAGCTAATCAATAAAGCTAAATCGGCGGTGTCGCCGTCTTCACCGATTGCGCCACGGTAGGCATTGACATTCTGCCCCAATAAATTCACCTCACGCACGCCTTGGGCGGCAAGCGTTGCGACTTCGACCAGAATATCTTCAAACGGACGATTCACTTCTTCGCCACGGGTATAGGGCACAACGCAATAAGTGCAATAACGGCTGCAGCCTTCCATGATGGACACGCCCGCAGTCACACCATTAGCGCGCGGCTCAGGCAAACGGTCGAATTTTTCAATTTCAGGAAAAGAAACATCGATTTGCGGTTTATGTGATTTGCGGGTTTCGTTCAACATTTCGGGCAAACGGTGCAGGGTTTGCGGCCCAAAAATCAAATCGACATAGGGCGCACGCCGCCGAATGGCATCGCCTTCTTGGCTGGCAACGCAACCGCCCACGCCAATAATTAAATCAGGGCGTTTGACTTTCAGTTCACGCCACACCCCGAGTAAGGAAAATACTTTCTCTTGCGCCTTTTCACGAATCGAGCAGGTATTGAGCAATAATACATCCGCATCTTCGGGATTCTCGGTGGTTTCTAAGCCATGAGAAGCTTCCAATGCTTGCGCCATGCGTGATGAATCATACTCGTTCATCTGGCAGCCAAAAGTTTTAATAAAAAGCTTGTGTCCCATAATAATTTTTTTACAGCATAATGAATGAATTAGAGCGGCGTATTTTATACAATCTGGGGAACTTAGGCAAAGTATTAGTTTATTGAATTAATTGGTTATAATTTAACCTGAGTTAAGAAATAGTAGGGTGGAATAGCGTATTCCACTATGAAACATAAAGCGCGTATCACAAGAGATTTAAAGAGAATAAATTTTCTCTCAAGAAATCAATGAGAGCTGTTTTAAAAAGTTTTTTTAGTTATAGGAGTTACGCAGTTGAATCGGCAACTGTTTGATTTTACTAGAAACACGATTGTGCAGCGCACAATACTAATTCATTGTAAATAAAAGAATTAGTGTTTCAACTGCGTAACTCCTAAGTTAATTAGGATGTGCTGAGGAACGAAGCAAGCGTAGGGTGTATGGCGCGGTGCTTGTACACCCTACGTTTACAATGGTATTAAACCCCAGCTTCCATAATTTGCTCCCACCACGAACTCACATTCGTGCGGTGTTCTGCAAAAATATCAGGATTCACCAGCGCGGGCTGATTTTGCAACGCCAAACGATGCGTTTCCGTGCGATATGTGCGATACGCTTCACTTAATTGTTCACACGCCACAGCGTCCAGCAAATGATGTTTTGCAAACAAGCGCAATAAAGGCAACATGCCCGTGGTATCCAATAAATTAGGATACGCCGCCGCCCAACGTAACACCCCATATTGCACGATAAATTCAATATCGGTAATGCCACCCTTGCCCTGCTTCAAATCAAAACGGAAGGTATTGGTTTTATCCAAATTGTCGCGCATTTTGTGGCGCATGGTGACTACTTCTTTTTTCAGTTCGACAGGATCACGCACTTGGCTTAATATCGCCCGCCGAATATTTTCAAATTCTTGAATACAGGCTTCATCGCCCGCCACCGCCCGCGCCCGCACTAAAGCCTGATGCTCCCAAGTCCACGCAGTTTTCTGCTGATAATCGGAAAAGGCATCAAAACTGCTGACCAATAAACCCGAAGTGCCGCCGGGGCGCAAACGTTGATCGACTTCGTACAAACTGCCCGCCGAGGTATTCGCAGTCAAAATATGAATAATGCGTTGTGCCAACCGTGCGAAAAACACATGATTATCCACAGTTTTCTCGCCATCAGTTTGCTGCTCGTTGCCGCGACTGTTGTGTAAAAACACAATATCCAAATCCGAGCTATAACTCAATTCAATCCCGCCCGCCTTGCCATACGCCACGATGCAAAAGCCCGCCGCACGCCGATTTTCCTCTTCTTGGCAATACGGAATCCCATGACGCGGGCTTAAATAATCCCATGCCATACTCAAAGCACGCCGCATTAACGTATCCGCCAACGCCGCCAAATAATCGCTAGTGACTTCCACAATTAAATTGCCCGACACCTCCGAAGCCGCCACATGCAACACATAAGCACGTTTGAACTGGCGCAAACAATCCATTTGCAGCTCGACATCATCATTCGGCACATGGGCAATTTGTGCCTGCAAGGCATTGTCTAATTGCTCTGGTTTGAGCGGGTCATATAAACGCCGTGGGTCTAATAATTCATCTAATAACAAGGGGTAACGGGTGAGTTGCTCAGCAATCCAAGCACTTTCACCGCACAAATGCACCAATTGTTTTAACACCTGCGGGCGTTCCAACAATAAGGCTAAATACACGCTGCGCTGTGCAACTGCCTCGATAAATTTCAGAGCGCGTTCTAAAACTTGTTCTTTTGCGGTAGATTCCTCACAAATTGCCGCCAACAGCAAAGGAATGATTTTATCAACCCGTTCCCGACCGCGCCCTGTGAGTTTTTGCACGCTGTGCGATTGTGCCAATTTTTGTAATTGGCTTAAGATAAAACTAGAATCTGCAAAATCAGCTTCTTGTAACACTTGCAGTGCAATTTCTGGCTCATGCAAATGATTTAACCACAAACTTTCCCAAATTTTTGGCACATCATTTTGCAGGCTAGGGGTTTCATCAATGGGGCTAATCACTTGTTTAAATTGTGCTATCACCGCATTTTGATGAAATTCCAAAGCCACTAAAAAACTTTCCCAACTTTCAAAATCCAAACTAAATGCTAAACGAGTTTGATTTAAGGCATCATCGGGCAAAGTTTGGGTTTGACGGTCTTCAATTGCTTGCAAACGATTTTCCGTCATGCGTAAGAAACGGTAAGCTTTTTCGAGACTTTCCACTGCGTCGGCTGGCAATAAATCATAGCTTTGCAGCAGTTTCAAAACTTTCAATAAATGGCGTTCTTGTAACGCAGGTTGTCGCCCGCCTCGAATTAATTGAAAAGCCTGACAAGTGAATTCTACTTCTCGAATCCCACCCGCGCCTAATTTAATATTATTTGCCAAACCTTTGCGGCGGGTTTCTTGGTCAATTAGGGATTTCATGGTGCGTAATGCTTCAAAGGCGTTAAAATCTAAATAACGCCGATAAATGAAAGGGCGTAAATCATTCAGTAATTTTTCCCCAGCCACCTTGTCACCTGCGACAATCCGCGCTTTCACCAAGGCATAACGTTCCCAATCGCGGGCGTGCAATTGATAATATTCTTCCATCGCGTCAAAACTGATGGCTAAAGGTCCACTGTCGCCAAAGGGACGCAGCCGCATGTCAACACGATACACGAAACCGTCGGCGGTCATGGAGTTCAGACTGTTGATAATTTGTTGCCCCAAACGCAGGAAAAATTCTTGGTTGCTGCGGGAGCGCGATTTGCCTTGGGTTTCGCCTGCTTCGGGATAGGCAAAAATTAAATCGATGTCGGAGGAAAAATTGAGTTCTTGCCCGCCTAATTTGCCCATGCCGAGCACCACTAAAGCTTGTGGATTGCCTTTTTCGTTGCAAGGCGTGCCCCATTGCTGCACCAAGTTTGCGTAAAGCCAGCGCAATGCGCCATCAATCAGCACGTCAGCGAGGGTGGATAAATTGGCGAGACTTTCTTCTAAACTGGCCCAGCCTGCCAAGTCGCGCCATGCAATGCGTAACATGTGATGCAGGCGATAATTGCGTAATACCCGCGATAATTCGGCTTCGTCTTTCACTTCGTTCAACAAACTTTGTAAGCTGGTGGCGTAATCGCAATGCGGGTTTAATAAATCCGCACATAAGGCTTGCAGTCTGGCAGGGCGTTGGGCGCAGTTTTTGGCGACGAAAATGCTACATGCCCACACCTTGGGCAGGCTTGCGAAAATTTCGGGTGAATTTTGTAAAGTTTGTTGTTCTTCGGGCGTGGCGTTTTCGAGAAACGTGTGCCAAAAGCGGTGAACTTCAACTTGTAAGCTGGGGGGGAGTGTGCTGATGTCTTCCATAATTTTTTATTTGTTCAGTGTGTGGTGAAGACAGAAAATTGTGTCGTTTACTATCTTACACCGCTGGGTTTGAAAAATCATGGGGGAGGGAACTATGGGGGCTTTATTCTAGCTAAAGGACTGGCAGTCCTAAATTAACCTGAGTTCGGGATAAGAAAAGTAGCGTAGGGTTGAATAGGCGTAAGCCGTATTCCACCGCAGTAGGAGCTACGAAGCTGAAAGTACAATTTGTCTCATTCCAACGCTCCAGCGGACAAGCTTCTGCCGTACAAGGAGGGTCTTATCGATTCAACTGCGTCATGCCTAGCGCTATCACTTTTCTTGGTGGAATACGCTACGCTATTCCACCCTACGACTACTAAATTTTCTACTCTTTCTTATCCCAAACTCAGGTTAAATTATGATCTGACTCGAAATCTACCCGCTCTAAACCAAAGGTAACTATTTAGTTAATCTTTAAAGTCCCTTTTAGGGGCTTCTTTAGCGGTTAATGCCTATTTGATGACACGCCCTAGGGGGATTCCATTAAAACTTAAAACTGAGGATGATCGGGGAATTTTTCT
>JBDKHS010000390.1:0-3470 GCA_039797505.1 Pseudomonadota bacterium
GATAAAGCTTTTTAAATTAATTAACCTGAGTTCGACGTAAATACTTATACATATATCAATTAGCTATCCGTAAAGCGTGTGAATATTAAAATAATCAATAAATTAGCCTCGTAGGTTGGGCTGGCAACTGAACTGCTTTATTTTCGTTGGGTTAGCTTAGGCTAATCTACTTTAATTTATGCTTATTTGCACCCACATAAACATTAACTTATTGAGTATTTATGTAGTTGCAGCTTTATACGGTAACAAAATGAAATATATGATTATATTCGTCGTACTCAGGTTAAGTAGTTTTCAACTGCCTAACTCCTAATTTAAATATAATTTTATTTATAATTCTAGGAGTTGCGCAGTTGAAACACTAATTCTTTTATTTACAATGAGTTAGTATTGTGCACTGCATAATCGTGTTTCTAGTAAAATCAAACAGTTACCGATTCAACTGCGTAACTCCTAAATTCATTTAGTTAGTTTCAAAGCTAAGTGCTAAATAATTTTATTATCCCAACATTTTTGGCAGTAAACTTGCACAAATCGCCCTTGTCGCCACTCAAACCCACACAAGGTTTGCATTATGGCTAACATACACCGTATTATCATGCTGTGCTTACAGTTTTGCCGCCAGAAAGGAGAGAATCATGCGTTATTTACACCTACGATTTTTTATAATGCTCGTGTTATTGTGCAACGTAGTGACTGCGGCAGAGATTACTACAAACGACGTGCACGCAGAAATCCAGCGTGCTTATGAGGAAATTAAAATCCTTAAGCGTCACTTCCAGATTACACAAGAAATAGTTCCTCAGCCTAAAATCACAATCTTACTCACACCCCGTCACACTTGGCAAACAGCCTATGAAGTTATGCGCAAGCTAAGCTTGCTGCGTGAAAAAGTGGGACTTGCTGTGTTATCAGCTCCCGCCAGACAACCCTTGCTCAAAGTGACATCCAATTACTCCTATGGTCAAGTAATACGGTTGATAACAGAACTCGATATTCTTAAGCGTTACCTAAATATTTCCGAAAAGTTAGAATCACATCCTCCCCAAACCACGGGAAAAACCCCAACCGACAATGTCAATTTGTTAAGAGCAATGAGTGCAGAAATGGATTTATTGATCGGCACTAAGTTGACTCCTTCCCATGTATTTTCGGAAGCATTACGCTTATTGGATGATATTAATACACTTGTTGATGCTGTTGGTATTTATGATACCACGATTCCCCCAGCACAGATGCCACAAGCACGTCCTCAGGATGTTTATGCAGAAACACTTGAAATCCTGCAAGAAATTAATCGATTACAGATGATGTTGGGCACAAATAGCATTGATATTTCTGGTTTCAAAGAACTGTATACCACAATAACCCCTAGTGAGGCTTATAATTTGCTTGGTTTTGCTGTGGCAGAAATACAACCCTTGAAAGCCTCTTTGGGTCTTAGACATGCCCTAACCCCAGCAGCACGATATTATGAAAACATGACCCCCAGTAATACACTACAGCTTTTGGGCTGGGGAGTCCGTAAATTACGCCTGATTCGCAATCTACACAGGAGTGAGCAATGAAACGCCTACAATACATCAACTTAGGCATCAAAGGAAAATTATCATTATTGTTGCTACTGTGTACGTTGATACCGTTTGCAGTGATTGGCTATTACGGCTATGACAGTAGCTCGCGCGCATTAACGGCCAATATTCTTCCAGGAGATAGACAAATAACCTCGTCTCTGGCAGAGAGTATTGAACGTTATTACAGCAACCTGCCCTATGACATGACATTCATGAGCAATACTTACTCACTCAACCGTTACTTACAATGGAAGAGCATAGGCGAGCCTTTCAAAACCCAGCAATGGTTGCGCGATGCACGGAATTCATATTATTCCATCATCTCCCCCAATCCCAAATACATGCAGATGCAATTAATTGATCTGCAGGGACAAGAAATACTGCGTATTGATCCTTACCGTAGTCGATATAAAGGAGAAATTGTAGCGGAAGGTGAACTTAAAAATCGGAAGGATGAACCTTATTTCATTAAAAGCATGACATTGAAACAAGGTGAACTCTACTTCAGGGACACACACATCAATCCTGAAGCTGAGGCGCAAGGTATCAATATTCCTGCAGTCAGTTATTCAACCCCTATAATTGATGGAAATGGCATACTGCAAGCGATTCTTGTGTTAAGTGTTTATGCGGATAATTACCAAGAAATTTTAGAACGTGAAAATACCCAAAAACAGAATGAACAACGCTACATGCTGGTGAATGCGACAGGAAATTATCTATTTGGGAATCAAAAAATCAATAATTTGAAGCAAGACGCACCCAGTTTATTTGAGGCACTTCAAGCCAATGAATACGGTACAGTGTTTAGTGATGGCTTAATTTTTACCTACAAACGCATCTATCCCCAAAAAGGCAGCAACAATTATTGGGTTTTGATTAAGCAAACTGATCAAGCGATCGCTATGAGTGAAGTACAAAAATTTAAATTTATTTTTATTCTCATGGTGTTAGGGGCAACAATCATTGTCTTATTCCTCAGTCATTGGGTGACCCGAGGTATTTTATCCCCCTTATTGGCAGCCAATGCCCAATTAAAATCTTTGGCACAGGGCAGCGTTCCCACCGAAGCCTTGGTCTATGACAGCCATGATGAAGTGGCAGAAATTATTCAATCTGTACAACAAGTTAAAAATTCCATCAGTAACACTATTCGGCAATCGAACACTATTGCCGAAGGCGATTACAGCAATGACATCGTGCTGCTTTCAGAACAAGATCAGCTCGGGCGTTCTTTAACCAATATGACCCATCGCCTGCGTGCCGCCACAGAAAATAACAAGTTGCAAAACTGGCTGAAAGATGGGCAAACCACACTGAACGAGCACATGAGTGGCGAGCAAAATATCACCACTTTGGCAGAAAATGTGATTCGTTTTTTGGCGAGCTATTTGAAAGCACAAGTCGGCGCATTTTATCTGATGGAACAAGTGCGTTTACAAGAGACTTCTCGCCTCAAACTCGTTGCCAGTTATGCGTTTATGAAGCGCAAAGGTTTGGCGAATGAATTTGAAGTCGGCGAGGGCATTATTGGGCAAGCCGCCTTAGAAAAACAAATGATTCTCATCACGGAAGTGCCCGCAGATTACATTTGCGTACATTCAGGTTTAGGCGAGGCAGTACCGCAAAATATTTTGGTCGTGCCTTTCTTGTATGAAGGGGATGTTCGCGGTGTTATCGAATTGGGTTCATTTGCCGAATTTGACGAAATTTGTTTTGAATTCATGGAACAAATATCGAACAGCATTGCCATTGCGGTGAACACGGCACAGTCACGCACCCAAATGCAAGAATTACTGCAACAAACCCAAACCCAAACCGAAGAATTGCAAAGCCAAGCGGAAGAATTGCAAAGTCAGCAAGAAGAATTGCGCCAAACCAATGAAGAATTGGAAG
>JBDKHS010000391.1:0-6309 GCA_039797505.1 Pseudomonadota bacterium
ACGAAATCACCGAAGAAGAATACAACGAATTTTACAAACACGTTGCCCACGATTTTGAAGACCCCTTAGCCCATATTCACAACAAGGTTGAAGGCAAGCTCG
This sequence comes from Pseudomonadota bacterium, assembly GCA_039797505.1. GTDB lineage: Bacteria > Pseudomonadota > Gammaproteobacteria > Beggiatoales > Beggiatoaceae > JAQTYU01. The sequence continues at coordinate 103 of JBDKHS010000391.1, forward strand.
AATACAGCAGCTTGTTATACATTCCTGCGCGCGCCCCTTTTGACTTGTGGGACAGACAGCAACGCCGTGGGGTGAAATTATACGTGCGCCGCGTGTTCATCATGGACGACAGCGAACAATTATTACCGCCTTATTTGCGCTTCATTCGTGGCGTGATTGACAGCAATGATTTGCCTTTGAATGTGTCGCGTGAAATTCTGCAACACAACAAGCAAATCGAAGCCATTCGCGGCGGTACGGTGAAAAAAGTGCTGTCCACTTTGGAAAACATGGCGGCGAACGAGCCTGAAAAATATGCGAAATTCTGGAAAGAATTCGGGCGCGTGATTAAAGAAGGCGTGTTAGAAGACCACGGCAACCGTGAAAAAATTGCCAAAATTCTGCGTTTTTCCACCACCCACGATGACAATCCCACGCCTGCGATTTCTTTAGACGACTACATCAGCCGCATGAAAGAAGGGCAAGAAAAGATTTATTACATCACCGCCGAAAGTTTTGCTTCTGCACAACACAGCCCACACATGGAAATTTTCCGCAAGAAAGGCATTGAAGTGTTGCTGTTGGCAGAACAAATTGATGAATGGTTAGTGATGCACTTGACTGAATATCAAGGGAAATCTTTGCAATCTGTCACCAAGGGGCAATTAGATTTAGGCGCGTTGGAAGATGAAGCTGAAAAGCAAGAAGCCGAAAAAGCGCAAGATGCGTTAAAACCTTTGTTAGACCGTTTGCAAGCCGCTTTAGTCGATAAGGTGAAAAGTGTACGGATTACTTACCGTTTGACCAGTTCGCCCGCCTGTTTAGTGGCGGATGATTCGGGTATGGATGCGAGCTTAGAACGCTTGTTGAAAGCCGCTGGGCAAGCCATTCCCAGCACTAAGCCGATTATGGAAATCAATCCACAACATCCTTTAGTGACCGCTTTGCAAGAAGAAACTGATGAAGCACGTTTTAAAGATTGGGCATTGATTTTGTGTGACCAAGCCTTGTTAAGCGAAGGTGCACAACTGGATGATCCTGCGGCATTTGTGAGCCGTTTGAATAATATGCTGATTGCTATGCGAAATCGGTAAACTTCTAAATTAGACCTGCTAGGTTTTAAAAACCTAGCAGGTCTGAATCCCAATTAAATATACAACTGCGGCTTCGCAATCCCAAAGCCTTGCGCGAAATCAACCCCGATTTCATCTAATAACAGCAAGGTCGCCTCATCTTCTACCCATTCCGCAATGGTCTTAATCGACATCACATGCCCAATTTGATTGATAGATTCCACAATCGCCTTGTCAATCGGGTCATTCAACATGTCTTTCACAAACCGCCCATCGATTTTTAAATAATCCACAGGCAACTGCTTCAAATAGCCGAAAGATGAAACCCCGCTGCCAAAATCGTCCAGTGCGAAACGGAAACCCAGTTTCGTCATTTCTTGCATAAATAACGCGGCTTTATCTAAAGATGAAATCGCGGCGGTTTCGGTAATTTCAAAACAAATTAAACGCGTTGGCACAGGATAAGTTTGCAATTCGTCGAGAATAAATTGTGCAAAGCTTGGATCATTCATGGTTGCGCCCGACAAATTCACCGCCACAAAATCATGTAAAGTGTTATCAATCACTTGCGGCAAACTGGCGAGGTGTTTAAACACTTTGTGCACCACCAAACGATCCAATTTCGGCATTAAATTATAACGTTCTGCGGCGGGGAGAAATGTACCAGGAGGAATAAATGCGCCGTTTTCGTCGCGCATTCGCATCAAAATTTCACAATGCGATTCGGGATTATTGCGATTGACAGGCACGATTTTTTGTTGAAACAACACAATTCTATCCTCTTCAATCGCTTTGAGAATATGCCCCACCCACTGCATTTCACTTTGACGCACGGCGACTAAACTCGCATCGTCCCCAATGTGCACATGCACCCGATTACGCCCCGCTTCTTTGGCGGCATAACAGGCTAAATCGGCTTTGCTCAGCACGGCGGTCGAACTTTCACTGTCGGCAACGATCGGCACTGCGCCAATACTTGCGCCCACTTCAAAACTTTTATCCTGCCATACAAAACGGAAGTTACGAATGGTTTTTAAAAACGCATCCGCCACCATGCCAGCGCGTTCAATTGGGCAGTTTTTCAGCAAAATCCCGAATTCATCGCCCCCCAAACGCGCAAAAGTGTCGCCACTGCGCACCCGTGCCTGAATCACCGTAACTAATTGTTTTAACAAACTATCCCCTGCAATATGCCCGCAGGTATCGTTCACAATTTTGAATTGGTCAAGGTCCAGATATAAAAATGAATGTTCACTTCCTTCCGTCTTGGCGTGATTCAACAAACTGCTGAGTTGATATTCAAATTCGCGCCGATTGAATAAGCCCGTCAGCGCGTCGTGGCTGGCTTGATGAGAAAGTTGCTGGCGTAAATGATGTTCTTTGCTGACATCATGAAACACCATAATCACCCCTTCAATTTGCCCTTGACGGTTACGAATTGGGGCGGCGGAGTTCTCAATCGGAATTTCTTGCTTGTTTTGATTAATTAACAAACTTTGACGCGGCGCACTGACCACACCGTGTAGCGCACGTTCGACTGGGTTTTCAATGGTGGCATCGGGTTCTAAACCTTTCAAAACCAGCAGGCGAGAAACGTGCATTCCCACGGCTTCGCTGTTGGCATAATTTAATAATTCTTCAGCAATTGGGTTTAAATAGCTGATATAACCTTTTGCATCGGTGGTAATCACGCCGTCTGCAATCGAGTGTAAAGTGGTAATTGCTTGTTCTTTTTCCCGAAATAGGCTTTCTTCAGCTTCACGACGTTCGCTATAAGCGGCGGCAACTAAGAAGGCGGTAAAACTGGTGATGACGATAAACACAATTTCGAGTAGAAAATAAATATTACCGCTGATGACTGCATTGGTATTGTAAATATTATCAATACTGCCACTCATCAAAATACAGGCAATCAGCAAGGAGGCAAGTGTCGCCCCGTGTTCACGAAAACGCACTGCAGCCCAAATGGTGAACGGTAAAATCATATATAAGAAAACAATGCGTTGCCCTTGTTCAACTTTTAAGGTTAAACCACTGACCACGGCTAATGCCAACAGCACAAAAATTAATTCAAACAATTGACGAGCTTTGCCTTCGAGCAGCACAGGTGGGAGATGTCGCCACACCAGCAAGGTTGAGGTAATAATTAACATGCCAATGCCATCTTTAAACCAGTCCGTGATCCAAATAATACTGATGTAGTCGAAGGAGATTGAGGCAAGTTCTGGCAGTACGAAAAATTTGAGTGCGGAAAAGCTTGCGCCGCATAAGGGACTGATAACACAAACCACTAAGGTAAACAGAAAAACATCGCGTACCCGCGCTAAACTGACAGGAAATTTATAATATTCCAGTAAATAAACGGCAATAATAGATTCTGAGACATTGGCAAGTGCGGTAAATAATGCGGTATTACTGGGAATATCTAAAGTCGATTGATAAAGTAAAGAACCTAATAAGATGCCAATCCAAAGCCGTGTTCCAAATAATAATAATACGGCAAGTCCAACCCCAGCCGCTAAAGGCACAATCATGACTCCGCGTCTGCCCATTTCGATGGTATCACCCAATTGCAGAGAGGCAAAATACAGGGCTGCGACGGCAATCAATTGAAAAATATAGAATACACGTTGTTGCCACACTGAGAGCGTAACGGGAGAGTTGCGGGGAGTTTGATAATATTTGGACATGTTTAGCGTGCCTCTGTGTCATTATCGTGCTAAACAAGTGACAAGTTTCTTTTAAATAATACTGATAAGAAAGAGGCACAGCTCTATGTAACTTATTTAGTCGGCGTTTGACATGAAAATTTAATAGTTCGATAGGTATAGTACGGAAGAGATATTTTTTATTATGCCTTAAACCGTATCTGTGATGTGTGGATACTGATTTTTGCAGCATACAAAACGCTGAGTATACGAGTGTTACATGCTGATCAATCGTAAAAATACCGAACAGCATGATTCACGCCATTTTATAAATTCAGCATACGCAGTTATATTAGTGAAGTTTAACATAATGAATTCCTTATATTATATTTCATGGATTGTGAGGGGCCTTAAATAAACAAAAACCTCTATCTCTTGGAAAAGATAGAGGTGTCAACAAAAAGTGTAATAATCAGTCAGTGTGGCGTTTAGTTCCAACAATCCTGTATTGAGCCTGTGCCCCCTCCAGAAACTCCGCGTTGTCCTGTCGAATCGAGGGTTAAGCCCTTACAGCTCACGGACATTTTTCCTTCACGGGTAATCATGTCACCATAAGGAGTAGCTGTTAGAGTGAAACTGCGTGTTGCTGTTGCACCGGGTGCCAGTGTCAAAGTGTAATAATTTTGGGGGGATTGCGCTGTTGTTCCGACGATGCTTGAAAAACCTTCAGCACTACTTGCTAATAACTCTGTCAACGTGACGGCATATTTATTGTTATTGCTGAAATAAGCTTCTTGAAGTTGTGCAAGTTTCATCAGGGCAACTTTTGCATCAGCACGACGCGCTTTGGTGACATATTGGTCGTAGGCAGGAATTGCAACTGTGCTGAGAATGGCAATGACTGCCACCACAATCATCAGTTCTACGAGGGTAAAACCTTGTTGTCGTTTTAACATCTTAATAGGGTGCTCCTTATTTTATCAGGGCAGTTACTGCAATAAGTAACTGCCCGTCAATTATCAGTGATTAATCTTGCAACCAGAAGACAGGGGTCAGACGTAAGTTGATCCCCAAATCATCTTGCAAGGTATCCAACGAGTTTGATAATAAACCAATCCGTCCGCCACTGGTTCCGTTGCCTTGTAAGAACATGGGTACGAGGTCTGAACTGACCCCTTGACGCAATAACTTGCTACGGTCTGCCTGAGTATAGTCTGGACTACCCGACTTGCTGTAATTATATCCTGCGCCCCCTGTTAACATGTCTAAGGCATACAGTTTACTGGTTCCATCTCCTGAAACCGTACATCCTGACACATTTCCAACATCTTGGGGGGGGGTGTAGGTGGTAAAGAAGACTTTACCCCCAATAATCACAGGGCTTGACAAACCTTTTTCACCGACAAAAGTACCATTGGTTTCCATCAAATCGATGTACAAACCCTTCTTGTCTTTCAATTCCTGCATTGCCTGTATCTGTGCTGTACTAGAACCTTGTTGAATCACGTTGCTGGTTGCATTGTACAAATCAGATAAGCCTAAGGTGTAGAAATTGGTGACCGGTGTTTTAGTCGGATCATCTAATTTCGCATTACCGCCACCCCCATCTTGCAATCCTGTAATCGCCCGATCCCGTAACACATAAAACTGATCATGAATCGTGGTGTTTAAAGGATTAGTGCGCTTGCCACTCACAATCGCAACCAAGTCATAGTTTTCGACACTGGAATACAGGCTATCTTTTACATTAACCACTTCAGGAGGATAGAAGAATTGGTGTGTAGCCGTTGGATCACTGCTGTTTGCCAAGGCAGCCAAACGTCCACCAACACCTGTGCCAGGTGTCCCCATATCCAAATCAATCCGCCACACTTGCCCACCTAAATCGCCTACATAAATGCGATCGGTTGTCCCATCTCCCGAGCGATCGACAAAGGTCAAGTCTGAAGGAATTGGATAATCCATGCCTGTCAACTTCAGGTTAGCCGTCGAACTTGCGGGACCTGCGGACCATAATAAGCTACCAGTGATTGCATCTACCATAAAAATGGCATTCCCTGAAACGACTGTGCCTAACGTTTCATCTTCACCAGGGAAACCGCCCCCAAATATAAGCACCGTTTTCAATGCCCCACCCCACGTGACATTCGTGGGTTTTGGTGAAGACCACGTTTGTGCCAGTCCTGCAAAGGGTGCAATGCTACCATTAACAACCCACATCAATTTGGGGGTGGTGGGTGAGCTGATGTCGAAGGCGTAAATATTTTTGCCCCCTGCACGCATCCCGATATACATTCTGACGAAGTCACCCTGTGCAGTATTAATAACCCCGTCTTTATTAATATCATGCATCCAGAAAGTGGGTGTTCCATCGATGCCATAAATGCGTTTGCCATTAATGTTTGCCATCATTTTCGATTGTAAAGATAGCATTTCTTGTGGCATAAATGCCCATTCTTCGACACCTGTGGTGGTGTCAATCATGCGAATCACGCCATCATTTGCAC
>JBDKHS010000392.1:0-7395 GCA_039797505.1 Pseudomonadota bacterium
TGAAACGGGCTATACCGTCACCGCAAAATTTCAGAATATTGGCGGGCTTAAAGTTAAATCGCCCGTGAAAATGGGCGGGGTGCGGATTGGGCGCGTGGTGGATATTCGCTATGATGACAAACTTTATAAAGCCGTGGTCACTTTGAAAATTGACAGCCAATACACCCGTATTCCCAGCGACACCAGTGCCAGTATTTTCACCGCAGGTTTGTTGGGTGAACAATATTTGGGGCTTGACGCGGGCGGCGATGATAAATATTTAACCCAAAATAGCGAGTTATATTTGACGCAACCTGCGATTGTTTTAGAACAATTAATCGGACAGTTTTTGTACAAATCTGCGGCAGGCGATGCGGATAAAAAATAAAGATTTACTGAAGCCCCCAACCCCCTAAAGGGGGCTAAAGATTTAAAGAAGCCCCTAAATCCGCTAAAGGGGACTTTTAAAGATAAAACAAATAATGTGTTTATTTTTAATGTTTAGCCCCCTTTAGGGGGTTGGGGGCTTCAGTAAATCAGTAAAATAATAAGAATTAAATCAATCGCCACCGAGCGCACGCATCACGGATTTTAACGCAACTTTATGAAATCATTGTTAGTTTCTATTTCATTTGAACGGCTTATTGTCGCGCTGATTATTGCCGTCAGTCTGCACTATATCAGCATTGAGCATGTTGATTTTGTCATGCCCACAGGGACAAAGCCGCCCAATACTATGATGAAAGTGATGCTCGTGCCTAAACGCACCGCGCCTGCAACCGCAGTTTCAAAACCTGCGGACGCGTTGGCAAATGTGACCCAAGATGGTGGTGGCGATGTCACTGAAGAAATTACCCCCGCAACGCCCGTAGTTGCGCCGTTTCCTGATCAATCTGCGCCCGTGATTGCCACGCCCCCCCCACCTCAAGTCGCCGTTGCGCCCGAAGTGGCAGAAGTTGAAGTTTTAACCACGCCAAAAGTTTCGCCGCGCCATGTGCCTGTGCAAAAGCGTGCGGTTGAACCGGAAACCAAAACCAATGCCCCCGAAGGCAACGCGCTGGAAACCACTGAACCCACGCCGCCAATGCCTGCGAGCACCTTGATTTTAAACGCACGCGCCAATATTGCCAGTATTCAAGCAGAAATCGACCAAAAGTTTGAAGCACGTTCCAAACGTCCCCGCAAAAAATTTATTTCTGCCAGTACGCGAGAATATAAATACGCCAGTTATATGGAAGCATGGCGCAAGAAAGTAGAACGCGTGGGGGATTTAAATTATCCCAGCGAAGCGATTAAACAAAAAATCACAGGACGTTTGATTTTAGACGTTGCTTTAAATCCAGACGGCACAATTAATCAAGTTGAAATCAGTAAATCTTCAGGGCAAAAAGTCTTAGACGATGCCGCGCTACGCATTGTGCACTTGGCTGCACCTTACGCGCCTTTCTCTGAAGACATACGCAAAGACACGGATATTTTACATATCACCCGTACTTGGATTTTTTCCAATAATCGATTATCTGGGCGATAATTAAGATAAGATAATAGGCACATTGTGCGTGGAAGCCACTATGCTAGAAACTACGTATTTAAATAATCATTTTTTGATTGCAATGCCGAATTTGCTAGACCCCAATTTTTTTCACACCGTCACCTACATTTGTATGCACAATGCAGAAGGCGCGATGGGGATTGTGGTCAATCGTCCGATGAATGTCGCCTTGGGCGAGATTTTAGAACACATGGAAATTCCCACCACCGACGAACAGGCAAAACAGATTCCCATTTTTGAAGGCGGGCCGGTGCAAAAAGAACGCGGTTTTGTGATTCATTTGCCGCAAGGCACTTGGGATGCCACTTTGCCGATTGCGAGCGATTTAGGCATTACCACTTCACGCGATATTCTCGGCGCAATTGCCACAGGCACAGGCCCTGAAAAAGTGCTGATTGCTTTGGGTTATGCGGGTTGGGATGCAGGACAGTTGGAAGAAGAACTCGCGGCAAATTCATGGTTAAGTGTGCCTGCGGACAATGCGATTTTATTTGAAGTGCCGATTCATAAGCGTTGGCAAAGTGCAGCGGCAAAGCTTGGGATTGATGTGAATTTAATTTCGAGCCAAGTAGGACACGGCTAATGAGCGGCTGCGTGCTGGGTTTTGATTATGGGCGCAAACGTATTGGGGTTGCGGTCGGTCAAAATTTAACCGCAACCGCCAAAGCTTTAGCAACGCTTAATTGCGTACAAAATAAGCCTGATTGGGACAGGATTCAGCGTTATATTCAAGAATGGCAGCCGCAAGCTTTAATCGTCGGTGTGCCCAAACATGCCGACGGTACGCCCAGCGAAAGTACTGAGGCGGCGTTGCGTTTCAGTCGGCAATTACACGGACGTTATGGCTTACCTGTGCATACCGTCGATGAAACCCTTTCTTCGGTGGAAGCCGCCAGCCAATTAAAACAGCGGAAATTAGCCGCCCATTTATTGGATGCGGTTTCTGCGGAAATCATTTTAATAACGTGGTTAAGTGAATGTCATTAAATACGCACTTAGAAATTATTTTGCACAGCATGGCTGACCGTTTAGCGGCTCAAATTAAAGACTACACGCCTGATTCGGTAATGATGATTGGGATTCACACGGGCGGGGTTTGGGTGGCGCAGCGTTTACATGAATTATTGCAACTCAGCACGCCGCTTGGGCAATTGGATATTAGTTTTTACCGCGACGATTTCACCCGCATCGGGCTGCATCCCAGTGTGAAAACTTCGAGTTTGCCAGTGCGCATGGACGATAAACATATTATTTTAGTCGATGATGTGTTGCAAACAGGGCGCACGGTGCGGGCTGCTTTAAATGAAATTTTTGATTATGGCAGACCTGCCAGCGTGACTTTAGCGGTGTTGGTGGAACGCAACGGGCGCGAGTTGCCCATTCAAGCGGATGTGGTGGGATTTTCGCTGCATTTGGATGAAAGCAAGGCGATTAAACTTTCTGGGCCTGATCCTTTGTATTTTGAAATTCGCAGTACGCAGCAGGCGACGCATTAAGCAGTTTTTAAGTTTTTCAGGACTGGCAGTTCTTTAAGGACTGCCAGTCCTATTTTTGAGTTAGTAGACTCAATGCAATTCTTTCTGATAAGCCTGATAAAGTGACATCACCGTCTTCACATAATTTTGCGTTTCCCGATACGGCGGAATTGCATGACCATAACGAATCACCGCATTTTCACCCGCATTATAAGCAGCCACTGCCAACTCTTTGTTACCATTAAACATCTTCAGTAAATCCCGCAAATACCGAGAACCGCCATCCACATTTGCCACGGGATCAGTGCGATCGCTCACGCCATATCTATCTGCCGTGCCACGCATTAATTGCATCATGCCTGTCGCACCTGCGGGAGAAACCGCATTGGGATTATAGGCAGATTCTGCTTGAATCACCGCATGAATTAAGGCAGCTTCAACTTGAGTACGGCTTGCGGTTTCTTGCACCAATTGCGCGTAATCTTGATAACGTTTGCGCAACACTGTCGCCGCAGAATATGAACCGCCCGAGAACGGTTGAATCGTGCCATTGCCTTGGTAAACCAAACGGTAACGGGTATCTTTGGGGCGATCAGTGAGATGTACCACGCCTTCTTTATCGATAAAGCGATAAATTTTGACACTGCTAAACACAGGATTGGCACTGTTGCGCCCTGTGGAGGGGCGATTGACAAGTTGATCGGTGAAATGAATTTGCCCTTGGGAATCTACATAACGGTAAATTTCTCCGCCCAAGCTGCTTTGACTAAAAAGTTCTAAACAGGTTAATAAAATAAGCTTCTGATGAATACGAGGTAAAATAATCATAACGTGTGTGGGCTTACCTTAAGAAGATGCTTGAACAGGGTGGATTAACTTATTGTAAGCAAACTTAATATTTTTGCAACGCTTGATTACCGAATCAAGTTCTATACTTTCTCTTTATTTTAGTTTCTCTTCTATAGAACCGATTTGAAATCACCCCTATTCTGAAGTTAAGCTTCAAACTGAATAGTTGATATTGTCAAAAGAGCTGGTTGTAGGTGCGAATTTATTCGCACCTACAACCAGCTCAACCTCGTAAACTTAGCTTAAAATGTAAGATTCCAAATTGGTTCTATAATTAACCTGAGTTCTGGATGAGAAAGAGTAGAAAATTTAGTCGTAGGGTGGAATAGCGTAGCGTATTCCACCAAGACAAGGTGATAACTCTAGGCATGACGCAGTTGAATCGATAAAACCCTTCTTGTACGGCAGAAGCTTGTAAAATCCTCGCCGCTGGAGCGTTTTAAAAACCTTTCTTATCCCGAACTCAGGTTATTTAAGCATTACCAAACTTTTCAGTTTGAAGCTTAACTTCACAGATTAAGCTTCCCGCAACACCCGCCGCAAAATCTTGCCGACATTATTTTTCGGTAACTCACTGCGAAATTCTATATATTTTGGCAGTTTATACGCGGTCAAATTGGCACGACAATAATCCAGCAATTCTTCACGCGTAATCGGATCGCGGCGCACAACCACCAATTTCACCGTTTCTCCAGAATGTTCATCAGGCACGCCCACTGCAGCCACTTCCAAAATTCGCCCTTCAGCCATGACCACGGCTTCAATTTCATTGGGATAGACGTTAAACCCAGAGACTAAAATCATGTCTTTTTGACGATCCACAATGTGCACATAGCCTTGTGGGTCAATAAATGCCATGTCGCCCGTGTGTAGCCAGCCATTCGCATCAAACACTTTGCGCGTTTCTGATTCGTTGCGCCAATAACCGCGCATCACTTGCGGCCCCTTCACACAGAGTTCACCGACTTCGCCCAGTTTTAATTCTGTGCCATAGGGCGACAAAATCCCGATTTCAGTGGAAGGCACGGGTAAACCTGCGCTGCCCGTATAATGGGGCGCGTCTAACGGATTAATACACACCGCAGGCGCGGCCTCAGTCAAGCCATAGGCTTCAAGCAAAGGCCTTCCTGTGATTTGTTCCCAACGGGCTGCTACTGTAGATTGCACCGCCATGCCGCCGCCCAAAGTAATTCGCAATTGACTGAAATCTAAACCCGCAAACGCCGTTTGTTGAGTGAGCGCGTTGAATAAAGTATTTACGCCTGTGATGGCGGTAAATGGCACTTCGCTCAAAGTTTGAATAAATGCGGGAAAATCGCGCGGATTGGTAATCAACACATTGCAGCCGCCAAAACGCATAAAAGTGAGGCAGTTCGCCGTCAACGCAAAAATGTGATACAGCGGTAAGGCAGTAATCACCACTTCTTCGCCAACTTGTAACACGGGTTTCAACCAAGCGGAGGCTTGTTCGACGTTGGCAACCATGTTGCGATGGCTAAGCATTGCGCCTTTAGAAATGCCCGTAGTACCGCCTGTGTATTGTAAAAAAGCCAAATCTTCGCCTTTGATTTCGACATGATTAAACGGCAAATCGCGAGCAACTTCTAACACGTGTTTGAATGGAATCGCATTTTCTAAGTGATGTGTAGGAACAAGATGTTTTACATGTTTGACTACAAAATTAACCATGTAGCCTTTTAGATGCAGCAAGTCGCCCAATTCGCTGACAATGACATGTTCCACCGCCGTTTGTTGAATAATAGTTTCTAGGGTTTGGGTGAAATTCGCCAAAATGATAATCGTTTGTGCGCCACAGTCTGCGAGTTGTAATTGTAATTCGCGGGCGGTGTAAAGCGGATTGACATTGACCACGATTAAGCCCGCTTGCAATGCGCCAAATAAGGCAACGGGATATTGCAAGCAATTAGGCAGCATAATTGCGAGCCGCTGCCCTTTTCTCATCCCGAGTTCTTGCTGCAAATAAGCGGCGAATGCTTGGCTTAATTCTGCCAATTCGGTGTAAGTTAAATCGACACCTATATGCTGAAACGCGGTTTTGTCGGCAAATGTTGCGACGCTGTGCTGATACAACGCAACTAACGAAGGAAATGCGTCGGGATTAATCTCGGCGGGGATTCCTGCGGGGTAGTGAGCTAACCAAATCTTGTCCATTGCCAATCCTCCTGAAACGCTTGGTTAATTTAAGCATCGGTGACAACAGGGGGAGATGCAAGCAGTATTAAGCTTTTGCAGTGTTGCAGTGAAAAGCATTGTATTTAACTTGGATTCGGCATAAAGATTATCAGAATCAGGATTTACAGAATTCAAAGCGTTTCAGAATTAAAAAACTTTTTACTGCTACAGATTATTTAGCACTACCAAAAATTTTAGAATTTACCCAGCCGCGCCCCAAAAATTCCCGTGCCCACGCGCAACATCGTCGAACCCTCGGCAATTGCCGCTTCTAAATCGTCAGTCATACCCATCGATAAAGTATCAAGGGCAAATCCTTGAGCTTGTAAGTGTTGATATGCCTCATGCAGCGCACGCAAGGGAACAGATTGCATGGCAAAATCTTCAGCAGGTGCGGGCAAAGTCATCAAACCTCGCAAGCGTAAACGCGGCATTTCGGCAACAACAGCAGCAAAGCTGGGCAATTCTTCAAAACTAATCCCTGCTTTTTGCGGCTCGGCACTGACATTCACTTGAATACAAATATTCAGCGCGGGCAAATGTTCGGGGCGTTGCCGATTTAATCGTCGCGCATGGTTTAAATCATCCAAGGAATGCAGCCATGCGAAATGCTCTGCAATTGCACGGGTTTTATTGCTTTGCACTGCGCCAATAAAATGCCACACCAAGGCGGGATAATCCTGTAAAGCGTGAATTTTTGACAAGGCTTCTTGCAAATAATTTTCCCCAAAATCGCGCTGCCCCGCCTGATACGCGCTGAGAATATCCGCCACTGGACGGGTTTTACTGACCGCCAATAAATGAATCTCGGCAGGCTCGCGCTGAAAGCGTAAAGCTGCCGTGTGAATTTGCTGGCGAATCTGTTGCAAAGCGTGGGCGATTTCAGGCATCGCTTTAACTGCTTTTCAGGTGTTTCAAAACTTTTTGCACCACTTGCTGAATGCTGCGCCCGCCCGTTTCCACCACCACATCAGCGACTTCTCGGTATAAGGGTTCACGTTCTTCCAAAATACCTGCTAAACGTTCTTTAGGATTTTCAGTTTCCAATAAAGGACGCGTACCCCGATGTGGCGCAAGGCGCGACAGTAATTCTTCTAATTCTGCATGTAAATAAATCACATAACCACGACTTTTAAGATGGGTGCGGTTTTCTGGGTCTAAAATCACCCCGCCGCCTGTAGACAGCACTAAACGATTTTCTGCGGTTAATTTGCTAATCATCGTGCGTTCACGTTTGCGAAAACCCGCTTCGCCTTCTAATTCAAAAATCAGAGAAATTGATGCGCCCGTATGCTCTTCAATTTCGCGATCACTGTCTTTAAACGTTAAGTCTAAATGTTGAGCGAG
>JBDKHS010000393.1:0-13066 GCA_039797505.1 Pseudomonadota bacterium
CTTCTTTATCACGTAGGGCCTGCTCGGCTTGTTTTTGTGCGGTGAAGTCTGCAAACGAGCCAACCATCCGCACTGGTTTCCCCTGTTCATCCCATAACACAATCGCACGACACAGCAACCACAAATAATCACCGCGCTGATTGCGAACCCGATGCAACACATGAAAATAGGCTTGTTGTTTTGCCAAATAGCTTTCTAAAGCATGATTGACACGCTCCAGATCATCGGGATGCACGCGACTGAGCCACACTTGTAAAGTGGGTCGTCCTTCTTCAGGTGTGGTTAATTCGAGCATGGCTTTCCAGCGCGGCGAATAATACACCTGATTATGCACAATATCCCAATCCCATAAACCATCGCTCGCGCCGCGCATGGCAAGATCGAAACGTTCTTCACTTTTTGCCAAGGATTCCGCCGTGAGTTTTTGAATCAGGAAAACCCGTCGTAAATTTAACCAAGCCAAGGTGGTGATAAACAGTAATAAACTTGCGAGCAGCCCGCCGACACCGACCAAGTGCGGCACAAAACTCACGGTGTCTTTTTCAAATGCGGGTAAAGAGCGAAAACGAATACTCCACGTGTGCCCCGCAATATTCAGGCGCGAAACTTTGACAAATTGTGAAGCATAGCTGTGGAAAAATTCATTGTATTGGTCGTTATCATAGAGCAGATTTTTGGAGTCTCTTGCCCCTGTGCCATCGTAAATATCAAAATCAATGTCTAAGACTGACTGCTTGAAAATGCCCTGCATTAAGTCTTCCATCCGAAATGAGGCATACACCACCCCTAGGAAATTGGCTCGCCGTGCTTCGATGGTCTCTGGACGTATGCCTTGACGGTACACAGGGGTAAACATTAAAAAACCAGCGACTTCTTTCGTGTCGAACAGCAAAGTCACTCTACCCGATAAAGTGCTTTTTCCTGTATCTCGTGAATTTTCAACAGTTTCACGGCGCATGGTTTCAGATAAAATATCATAACCTAAAGCTTGGCGATTACGCTCATTCAATGGCTCAAGAAAACTCACGGGTATATATTCTGACTGTTCGTTTAGGGGGCGAATCGCATAGTTTGGGAAAAAACGACGCATCTCTGCAACATAGCTGTCGCGCCCTTCCGCAGTGACATATTTCCCAAAACCCATGCCTTGAATCCCATCATAAGATTTTTGGAGATGTAAATTATCAACGAAACTTTTCCAGCGTGGCGGATTCATTTCGGGTTCGACAGCAAATAATGCCGCGCCGCTTTGCAGCAAGTTTTCATAAACATTCATGCGATTACTGATTGCCACTTTCAGCCGATCAATACGCAAATCAAATTGCGCCTGTGCCGCAGACTGCGCATGATCATAGCTGACATACCACCCTAAACCCGTGCTACACAGAGAAATAATAAGCACCAACCACGCCAGCGAATTATTGGCAAGGCTTTCTACAATCAACTGTTGTTGCTGGGGAAATTTCATTGGGGTCGCCTGCTAATGGGGGGTGAGTTGTTGCAATAAGCGGTCAATGCCTGCCAAATCAAAGTTTTTGGCAAGGCCACGAATTTTTTGAATACAACTGCCCTCAGGGGCATGCGCATAACTGTGGGTATATTCTAAAATCGCTTGAATATCACCCAGTTTGGTCAATTCCAGCAATTTTTCAATTTGAGCGGCATCCAATAAAGTCACTAACTCGGCATTGCTGGGTTGATTGATTTGCTGCTCGCTGGATTGTGGCGTATTGGCATCGGCATATTTCCACTTGAGCTGCAAATGGGTTTGCAATAATTCCAGCAAAATGTCGGCACGGATCGGCTTTGGAATAAAAGCATCACAGCCTGCATTGCGACTTTGTTGCTGATGATAATCAAATACGCTGGCGGAGGCAGCAATAATCGGGGTTTGCGCCAAGGCAGGAATTTTGCGCAACTGCCGCGTGGCTTCAAAACCATCCATCACCGGCATCACTAAATCGGTGATGATTAAATCGGGTAAAGTTTCCCGCGCAATTTCCACCCCAAGAGCACCTTGCTCCGCTTCCAATACTTCAAAACCTAGTTGATTTAATAAGTTACGCAACAGGGAACGATTTTCCCATTTATCATCAATCAGTAAAATTTTGCGCATTGCCCCTTCAAAGCCAATGATTAAGGGCTTTTGTAAGGGGACAGTGCTCAAAGCGGCATTCGCCACGGGCAAGGGCAAACTCACGGTAAACTGGCTGCCTTGTCCCAGTTTACTGTGTACTTGTAAATCACCTTGCATCATCTTCACTAAACGTTGCGTAATCGATAAACCCAAGCCTGTGCCTTCGGCGCGATAATTCTGATCGCCCACTTGTTGGAAGGGAAGAAAAATTTTATTAAGGTCTTCTTCAGCAATTCCTATGCCTGTATCTTCAATTTGAAAGCGAATATAAGGCATTTCATAACTAATTTTTAAGGCAACGCCGCCTTGTTTGGTAAATTTCAGCGCGTTTCCTAATAAATTGATCAGCACTTGACGCAAACGGCGTTCATCACCTTCCACACCGATGGGCATTGGGGTTAAGGGTTCGTAAATGAAGGCGAGATTTTTTTGTTGGGCGCGCATTTTGAACAAGTCAACCACGCCTTGAATAAAATCACTGAAATTAAAGGCATTAATGCTGACATCAATGCGCCCTGCTTCAATTTTGGAAAGGTCTAAAATATCATTGATCAGGGTTAATAAATATTCGCCGCTGCGCCGAATAATATTCACGCCTTCTACTTGTTGCTCGTTCAAGCTTTCATCCCACGCCAAAATTTGGGTATAACCCAAAATCGCGTTGAGCGGTGTGCGCAATTCATGGCTCATATTTGCCAAAAAAGTGCTCTTAGCTTGATTTGCCTGTTCTGCGATTTCTTTGGAAAGGCGCAGTTCTTCTTCGACTTGTTTGGTGTGTGTGATGTCAACCACAGTACCAATCATGCGCACTGCTTTACCTGTGGTATTCCACACCGCAATCCCACGCGACAATAACCAAATCGTATGCCCCTGCTGATGTCGTACACGATAACGCATCTCATAATTGGGCAGCCGTTTTGCGAAATAGTCGCGGGTAGTCTTTTGAATCAAGCTGTTGTCTTCTGGATTCACCAAGGCACTAAAGCCTTGTAAACTCAGTTTTTGTTCGGGGGATAAACCTAAAATTTGTTTAAAACGGGGGGAATAGTACACGTTATTTGTTTCAATATTCCAATCCCACAAACCATCATTCGCCCCGCGCATTGCCAGCTCAAAACGCTCTTCGCTGTGGCGCAGGGCTTCTTCAACCGCTTTTTGTTGGCTGACATCGGTATAAGTGCCGACCACGCGTTGCGGATGCCCTTCATGATTCCATACGGCAGTGCCACGACTTAAACACCAAATATAGTGCCCATCGCGATGGCGCATGCGGTGTAAATTACGGTAATAACTGCAATGGTGTTCTAAATAAGCGTGCATATCTTTCCACGCTTTATCCACGTCATCAGGATGAATCAACGCGCTCCACGCCCGAATGGATAATAATTGATCCACAGGCAGCCCTAACATATCGTTAAAACGTGCCGAGCAATACATTTTGCCGCTATTGACATCCCAATCCCATAAACCATCATTTGCGCCGCGCATGGCTAAGTCGAAACGCTCTTCGCTCTTCAACAAAGCTTGTTCAATCACTTGTTTTTGTAACAAGGTATTACGACTGTGGGTCAGTGATAAGGTCAAAATAGATAATAAAAAGCTGACTAAAATGCCGCCCACTGAAATCAGGTGCGGTAAGGTATTTTGAACACTTTGATCAAATTCGGGTAGGGTGATGAAGCGTAAAGTCCAGAAATTTTGCCCCAAATCCAGTCTTAGTTCAGTTTCGTATTGCGGGACATAATTTTTCTTTGAGGTGGTTTCTTGATACATCAAACTATTGGGAGCAGTTTTATTGCCGTCGTAAATTTCTAACCCAATGTCGATATTATCCCCATTGCGCAAGTCATCATCTTCACTGCGTAAATCTGCGATCAGTTGGGGCACTGAAAACGGACTGAAAATAAACCCCAATAATTTATTACGTCGCTGTTCTAAGTTTTCAGGCAATTCGCCATGCTGATAAATAGGCAAAAACATCAAAAAGCCTGAAATATCATTCTGTTGTTCTATGGAATGGAGCAGTGTAATTTTATGAGAAACTTCGGTTTTTCCCGTGTCCCGCGCAATCTCCATGGTGGCTCGACGAATCGGTTCACTCCACAAGTCAAAACCTAAAGTTTTTTTGGCGCGCTCGTCAAACGGATCGGCAAAGGTGACGGGTTGGTAAATTTCACGCCCGCCCTCAGGATGAATTGTAAAACTGGGCAAGACTTTGGCTTGCATTTCTGCTGAAAAGGCTTGGTAATTCTCAGCCGTGATGCGTTTGGTAAAGCCCACAGTACGAATTTCGGGATAATATTCGCGATAGTGCAAGGCTTTGATATAGCTTTGCCAATGGGTGAGATCGATCGCATCACTTTGTAGGAATAAGGGACGAAAGGCGTGGAGTACATAGCCATAGGCTTGTATTTTTTCTTCTAAAGCCACCTTAAAACGTTCTGCACGCAAATTAAACTCGGCGTGATTGGCATGATTGATATTATTGGTTGCAAGACTCCACACAAAAAATGTGCTACTCAGTGCAGATAATAATACCAGCGCGGCGGGCAAACGCTGACGCAAAGCAGGTGACCATGCAGCAATATTCATTAAAACGACCTAAATGACTAGAATCTTGAAAAACTCAGCAGCGAAATAACTGCACCTCAGCCACAAATGGGCTGCTAAAACAGCGAGTAAAGAAGCCTCTTAATCCCCTGAGGGGGCTTTAAAAATCATAGCGTTTAGAGAAAAGAAAGTCCCCAACCCCCTAAAGGAGGCTAAAGATAAATAAGTCTTTGTTTAAAGTCCCCTTTAGGGGATTTAGGGGCGCAGTTAAAGCAGTTAAAAAACACTTTGATACGCTCCTCCATTCAGGCGGGCTTGTTTAACGCTTAAATTTTTAGTTGACTGAGTATCAGCATCAGGTTTCTCCAAATGAAACAGCATTAAGCTCGCATCTTAATAATGCCTTATTTGGATTAATTATTTTATCCCACAAACTGATCGCGTAGGGTTTTGGCATGGTGCAGCAGCGTTAATAACTGTGAGCTGTCTTTTTGGATGACGGCATCACGCACTTGGTGTAAATGTTGTTCAAAACTTTCGATGATGGATAAAATGGCTTGAGGATTAGATAGACAAATATCATGCCACATTTGTGGGTCGCTAGAAGCAATGCGGCTAAAGTCTCTAAAGCCCCCTGCTGCAAATTGAAAAACATCTTCTTCAGTCTGCATTCCCGCCAAGGTATTGACCAGGGTAAATGCCAAAACATGCGGTAAATGGCTGGTCGCCGCAAGAATTAAATCATGCTGGGCGGCTGACATTTCTACAATATTTGCCCCTGTTTTTAGCCAATATTCAGAAACCTTGTGTAATGCCTGTTTATCAGTCTCGGCGGTGGGGGTGAGCACAATACGTCGTTGTTGAAACAATTCAGCAAAAGAAGCTGCCGCGCCTGTTTTTTCAGCCCCCGCTATCGGGTGTCCTGCTACAAAACGCGGGAAATGTTCCCCTAAATTTTCGCGGGCGGCTTCAATCACCCAGGCTTTAACACTGCCTACATCGGTAATCAAAGCATGGGGGGCAAGCGCGGGACGCATCGCGGCAAAAATTTTTCCCATTGCCATCAAGGGCACGGCAACCACGATTAAATCAGCATCGCGCACCGCCTCGGCAACATCAACACTGTAATCGTCAATAACGCCCAAATCGCGTGCAGTTTTGAGATTGCTGACATCGCGTCCACACCCTGTAACTTTACCCACCAAGCCTGCATGGCGTAATGCCCGTGCAAAAGAGCCACCAATTAATCCCACACCAATGATTGTAAGTTTTGAAATAAACATGCGCGTAATATGTTGAGGAAACCGAATTTAATTGTACAAGGAAGGCAAGCTTTAGGTAAGCGTGAAACGTTATTGTTTGTGTAAATCTCTTAGAGGTGTTTGGTTGACTCTTGAGAGAAATCAGTTAGGATCGGCGGGACACTATCAAGGAGGTCATCACCCATGTTTAAACGTTACCTTACGTCCAGTTTATTATTGCTGTGCTCATTCACACAAAGTTCATTTGCAGAAGATCGTGCCTTGCTGTATCCCGCAACGGTCACGGGTAAGATGCAAGAAATCGTCAACGCTTTGATTAATCCCGCCACGCCTAAAGTGGCTTATGGAGATTTATCACAGCCGAATGCTTATTTTGCGCGGATTGCGCCCCGTAAACATATCATGACTGCCGACAATAAAATTGCTGACAATGCAATTTTAGGCACGAAACCTTTTGTATTTATGACCACGCCCGAAGGCATTCAGGGCAAAGGCTTGCTCGATATTTACTTAGATATTGGCTACGAAGCGGAAGATATTATTCGCTGGCAACGTGATGAACCGATGGTTGCGGTGATTTTCCGTTATGCAGACGACATCAAGCTCTCGCCTGTGAAAGATGGCAAATTGCCAGACGATTGGAACAAGAATATTTTCGTGCCCACTTGGGATAACGTAATGAGCTTGCTGCAAAAATTAGGCACAGATGCCTCTGTCAGCCCTGATAAAAAAGGGGAGTTTGCCCCCACCGCTTTATTTTTCACCAGCGATGCTGAAAAACAAATGGCTTTGAATACGCCTGATGCGGTCAAGCAAGTGATGAAAACCACGGAATATGCCGTGTTAAAAGCCAATGGTGGCAGCAATTGGGCATATCGTGATTTGATTGAAAGAAAATTAAGTATTTTTGAACACTTTCGTGGCACGGGACGCACTTTAAATGAAGTGATTGACCCCTTTGGCAAAACCCATGATTCAGGTTTATTTGAATTCGTTGCGCCAAATTCCAAGGTCAATGCCTTGCCTGAAGTTGCCGTGGTGTATTTAGGTAAATTGTCGATTATCGACCGCTAAGCCTTCATTGAGAACTGGCAATTCTCCGAGTATTGCCAGTTCTCAACGAGTGACTCCGTCAAACTTGCTTTTCAAAATCTACTCTTCAGTTTCTTATTTCAATAGGAGTGCGCAGTTGAAAGCATAATCATGTTTTTAATAACATTAATTAGTTACGGATTAAACTGCGTAACTCCTGCTTAATTAATAACTTTTGAGATTGGTTTATGAAAATATCCCCCTTATTCTTATCGTTATGTTTTGTCAGCACTGCATGTTCAACAGACATCGTCTTAGGTGAGACTGCGGAAAATGAGGTGCAAGCCCCCTTATTTATCACGATGGTTTCAGGGGTAAAAGTTCAAGCAGAACCCTCAGTGAGTGCTAAAGAGGTTGTGCGACTTTCGATAGGTAGCGTGCTCAATAAGCTTGCAAAAAGTCCACAAACTTCTTTAGTAGGGCAAGAGCGTGATTATTGGTATAAAGTCAGTCTTGCAGAGGGTCAGCAAGGTTGGGTATTTGGTAGTTTCATGGTTGCTGTGGATCGCAGACACTTGCTTGAAAAATATATTGAAATTGCAGAAATGCAACTGAAAGTTGACCCGCCTATTTTTAAAGACTTAGTCGATGTGGTCAGTTTTCTGGATCGTGTTATCCGGGGTTTACCGCCCTCTGAGAAACTAGGCGAGTTGAAATTGTTGAAGTTGTTGGCAGTGGAACGTTCTTTAACCGTCATCACCTCAGAGCAAGAGAAAGTTTCGCCTTATAAAGAATGGTTTGCGGCACAAGCTCCCATTCTGCTACGCAATGAAATGATGGCGGGCTGGATGTTAAATTCTGCGGTTTTCTGGAAATTATCCAGTGAATATGCAGAAGCCCCTTTGGGCGATAAAGTCGCGTGGGTTGCGGCGAATTCTGGCTTGGGGGGAGAATGTGAATTAGATTTATCTTGTCATTTGGCGCGGGTGAATCGCACCTTGGGAAAATATCTTGAAATTTATCCCAATGGCGCACAACTGGAATCGGCGTTAATTCAGTGCATGGACGAAGTCAAAAATTTACAAGTATTATCCAAAGAGCAAAGTGCCCCCGCCAGTGCACAAGATAAAGCCGCTTTTGCCAAAGAAATTGCGCTGTTAAAACAATCGCTGAGTAAAGTTGAACATCCACAGAAAGAACGTTTATTTTCACAGTTGGAAAAAATTGTTTATTAATTTCCAAAGATGTACTCAAGACCTGCTAGGTTTTAAGCCTTATTATCCCTAGTTTAACCTGAGTTCGGGATAAGAAATATTTGTAGTAGGGTGGAATAGCGTATTCCACCTTGGAGCGTGATAGTTGTCTCGTTCCAACGCTCCAGCGTTGGAATGACTACCTCGTTGCTCCAGCGGCGAGGATTTTACAAGCTTCTACCGTACAATGAAGGTCTTATCGATTCAACTGCGTCATACCTAGAGTTATCACCTTTCTTGGTGGAATACGCTACGCTATTCCACCCTACGACTGCTAAATTTTCTACTCTTTCTTATCCCAAACTCAGGTTAGTTTACGAATCTTACAAACGCGGCGCGGCAACCTGCTCTAAAATACTGCGTAGCACGGCATCATTATCATGCCCTTCAATTTCCAATTCAGGCGACAGCACAATTCTGTGGCGCAAGGTCGGCAAGGCGATTTTTTTCACATCGTCGGGAATGACAAAATCCCGACCTGCTAACAAAGCTTGCCCGCGTGCCGCCCGAATTAAAGCAATACTTCCCCGAACCCCCGCCCCCAAACTCACCCCGCTCCAACTGCGAGTAGCGCGTACAATTTGCACCGCATATTCATAAACTTTATCATCGACTTGCAAGTTGGAAACCACGCGCTGTAAGTTTAAAATCGCTTCAGGTTTTACCACCGCCGTCACTGCGCTCACATCCAAACGATTGCCTGCTTTTTGCGAAGTCACTTGTTTCACCAAGTCAATTTCTTCAGCATCACTGGGATAGGCAATTAAAATCTTTAATAAAAAGCGGTCTAATTGCGCCTCGGGCAAGGGATACGTGCCTTCTTGTTCGACGGGGTTTTGCGTCGCCAAGGTCATAAATGGTGAAGTCACAGTAAAACCTTTGCCCTCAATCGTCACTTGCTGTTCTTGCATCACTTCCAATAAAGCCGCTTGGGTTTTCGCAGGGGCGCGATTGATTTCATCTGCCAACAATAAATTAGTGAACACCGCGCCGCGCCGAATCCGAAACGACTCGCTTTTCATGTCATACATCGCATGTCCAGTAATATCACTGGGCATTAAATCGGGAGTGAATTGAATCCGTGCAAATTGTCCCGAAAACGTTTTCGCCAACGCCTGCACCAACAAAGTTTTTCCCAAACCCGGCACGCCTTCAATCAATACATGTCCCGCCGCCAACAACGCAATTAAAACTTGATCCACCGCCTCATTTTGTCCCACCACCGCACAGCGGATAGCGTTGCGGATTTGTTGCACGATGGCAATCGCGTCTTGAATTTCTTGATTAATTTCACTCATAAAGCTTTCCTTAAAATCGCGAGAATGCGAACAGTATCGGTAAATTGGGCGGCTTGTTGACTGGATTCTTGCACGCTGGCAAACAAGGCGCGATGGATTTCTTGGGTCGAAAGCGCACTGAGTTTTGCCAAGGCTTCCGCTACGGCATCAGCTTCTAAAATTTGCCAATCGGGATATTTTTGATAAATCCGTTGAAGCACCTGCTCCCGCACTTCCTTAATTAAACCCGCGCCCTGCCCGTGTTGCCACAAAAAGCGTCCACTGGCTTCCACATGTTCCAACAAACGCCGCCGCGCCAAATCAGGCGGCAATAAAATTGAGCCAAAACGATGCCCCAAATGCCAAACCAAAAATATCAAGCTAATCAAGCCACTTAACCACAACAAGGGGAAATCTGTGAAAATTTTCGGGGGCGCACTGGCATTTTTATCAATTTCAAAATCCGTCACCCACAACGTGGGCAAATTTTGCGGCAATAATTTCCAGAAAAAATACGCATGGTCATAACGCCCCAACATCGCATTTTCTAACCACGCCCATTCACTGAAAAACAGCACTGTGCCTTGTTCGAGTTTGAATTGTGCCACCCGCATGCCTTGCGCATCCGAGGCAATTTGTTGACTAGAAAGACTGGCAGTTTGAAATTTAAGTCGCTCGGTTTCTCGAAAATACAGCCGCAGTTTTTCTTTATTCCAGATCATGCTGGGCACAGGAGGCACTTCAGGCAATTTTTTAGACGGTTCTGCGTCAGGGTCAAATTTTTGATCATAGGGGAAACTTTCACGATACACCCCAAATTGCTGCAAAAACGGCTCTTCTTCTGCCCAATTTTTACGAGTATTTTCATCGGCATCGGGCGCACGCAACCACAATTGTCCACCCCGTTTCACCCATGCTTGAATACGTTGTAATTGTTGAGCATTCAGATTTTCAATGTCGGCATTAAACAATAAGACATCTTGTGTTTGCAGCTTGGACAGAATTTTTTCCAAGTTATTTGCCTTATTAAGTTTGATATGATGCCGCGTTAAAAAGCGTTCCAAGGCTAATAAACTGTTATCGGCTGCCTCGCCTTTATAAGAAGTTTTGCGAATCCCTGAGGCATATTCATAATTTTCCAAAAACCACCAGGCTGTCACAATAAGGAAAATGCCAGTAATCACCAACCATAAAAGACGGGTGCGAAAATTTACATCGGTCAGCTCAGGCATGTTTAAAATGCTCCGTCCATGCCGCACAAAGTTCTTCAATTTCATTCTGTTGTGGCGAATGATGCGCATAGGCAAATCGCTGCCAAATGCTCACAATCTCCGATAAATAATTGTATAAATCAGGCAATTTTTTCACCAAATTCAAACATTCTGCTTCTGTCATGCTGCGACTGAT
Organism: Pseudomonadota bacterium; assembly: GCA_039797505.1. GTDB lineage: Bacteria > Pseudomonadota > Gammaproteobacteria > Beggiatoales > Beggiatoaceae > JAQTYU01. The sequence continues at coordinate 10,919 of JBDKHS010000393.1, forward strand.
AGCAACCCCTTGTTCTTGCTGCAAATGATACAGTGCACCGCGATATAATAAACTCAAGGCAGGACGCTGTTGCCCCGCAAGCCAACGCGCCCACACTTGTTGGGGAATGTCTTTGGGAAAGTCGACTTTGCCCTCTTCATCAAAAAAGAACACGGAAAATTCTTCAGGCGCGGCGACAGGCGCAGTTTTGGGGATTCTCGCCAACAGCCAGCGCGGCACAAAATACAACACCACCCCCAGTAAGACCAGCCACAATAATATCCGAATCACTTCGGCAAAACTGCCCAACATATCGCGCCATGTTTGTATGCGCAGCCAATGTTTAAGCCATTCTGCACTGTATTCACCCTCTTCAAGTTTATTTTCGGGTGTCATCACTTTTTCGCGCCATTCTGAAATCACTTCGTGGCGAGAAAACTCGGACTGCTGCATGATTTGGTTGATTTCAACTTTAATTTGATCGGTGGTTTGCGATGGCTTAACTTCGGCAGCCTGTGCACTTTGCGGCAACAAACTGAAACTTGTCACGCCCAATACACACAGCAAAATCACGCTAAAACCCGCTTGTTGTAAGCGTTTGCTAAGGCGGCGAAAGTCTAATTCAATATCCCAAGCTTCAAGTTGGGTTCTGCGATTTAAATACAGGGCAAACCCGCAGGCGACATAAAACGGTTCTAAAATCGCGACGGCGATGCAGTAAAAAATGAAGCTTAAGCTGCTGAATATCTCAGACTCGGGCACGCCCAACCAGTTAGATAACCACGGCTGCTCGGTGCTGTGTTGTGGCAGCATTAAATAGAGCAGGGTAAATCCAGACAGATAAATTACCATTTCAAGATGAATGCCGATGGTGGTCAAAGTCTGGGCGGGCGATGCAACTTTGCGTTTCAACAAGCTGAGCCGTTCACGCCGCGCTTTGCCGCGCAAACCTTCTAGTTGGGTCACGGGTAAACTGAAAGAACGTAAACTGTCAAACCGCCCAAATAACAGCGCGTTTAAGCTGGGAACATTTAGCCACAAACTGGGCAGGGCGCGTAAACTTTGCCCCAAACTGGGATATTCTCCAAAGACTGCATGACTTAGAAAATGCAATAGTACGCGGTCATACAAAGGTTTTAGCCACCAAATCAGCCACGGTGCAAATTCAATCTTGCCCCACATCAGCGCGACGGATAATAAAATTATCGGGAAAAAACTCAGCAGCCACACGCGGTACAAGGGTTTTGCCCAGTGTTGCACCATGCGTATGCCTAAATCCATCGCTTCCCACGGGTTGCGGGGGCGCACTGCCAAAGTTAAGCGTTCAATCTGCATGACTGCGTCCTGCAAAACTGAGATACAACAAGGTGATTAACCACAAGCCAATACCGACCGCATATTTAAATTCAGGATTGAGTAAGGCATTTGAAGACCAATAGGCTTCGATAAAGGCAGCAAGCAGAAATAAGCTGAAAAAACCGTAAATTAACGGCACGATGCTTTGTGCGGCATGTTGCAGGGCTTGCAGCCGAGAGTCGCGTTTGGGGGCAAGCAAGGCAAGCCCCAATTTTAAGCCCGCCGCGCCTGAGAGCATAATCGCGGTGAGTTCAAACGCGCTGTGTCCTGCCACGAAAGAGAAAAATGGCTCATTGTAACCCTTGTTGATTAAATGTCCGGCAATACTGCCAATATATAAACCATTAAATAATAAATAAAAAACTGAACCGATTGCGAACAATAAACCGCTGGCAAAGGTTTGAAAACCAATGCTGATATTGTGTCGAATATAAAAACCGAACATGTATAAATCGCTGTCGGCTTCACGGGGATGCCCCCAGTGTTGTGCGCTGGGTTTATACATCGCTTCAACTTCTTTCAGTTGCCCTTGGTTCAGTAAATAATAAGCATTGTCATCATAGAGATAGACCAATAAAGCCATGCCGATGAGGCTGCCAAAAAAACACAGACTCGAAGCAAGCACGACACCCCAATTCGCACGCACCGCACGCGGAAAACCATAGGCGATAAATTCCAGCATGCGTGTCAGCAAGGGGCTGCGATTGGCGTATAAATATTGATGTCCGTCTAATACCAAATGGTTAAGACGTTCAATTAAGGCGGGGGTGTAATGGCGGTCGCGGGCAATGGCGAGATGTTGGCAAACTTGGC
>JBDKHS010000394.1:0-5446 GCA_039797505.1 Pseudomonadota bacterium
GGCAGGCGTAACAAAGGCGATAGCCACAAACTCAATCCCACAATGCTGGCGATGGCAGCCCACAACGGCGGCGGTGATAATTGCAGCAAACTATACGGCTGTTGTGCGAGAAATTGCAGCACCGCCCACAACATTTCCCACAAATACGCGGCAAGCGTCAATAAACCCGCGCCTAAACTGGGTGAGATTTGCATGAGAAAAGTGCCGATTAAACTCAGCGGGGTGATGAATAAACTGACCACAGGAATAGCGAGTAAATTAGCGGGAAAACTGGCAAGTGAAATTGTGCCGAACCATATCCACAACAGCGGAAATAAGCCGACGCTAATGGCAATTTGCGGCAATAAAAATACAGCGAGTTTTTGATAATGTGGATTTTTGGCGGCGTGAAAAAATTGGGCTTGTGCGCTGTACATCAATAAACCGACGGCTAAAAATGACAGCCAAAACCCAACCGCCATCACTGCCAAAGGGTCAAACAGCAACACCGCCCACAAGGCAATTGCCATGATGTTGGTGCTGCGTATGCCGCGTTTTGAAAAGAGTGCCAACATTACCGCGCTAATCATTAATGCTGTGCGCAATGAAGGTACGGCTGAACCTGCGAGAATCACGTACGCCCATGTGGCGAACACACTGCAAATGCTGGCGATATATTGCGACGGAACTAAAAAGGATAAGCCTAAAATTGCCCAAACGTAACGGCTTACAAAAAACATCAATACCGTAATCGCAGTAATATGCGTGCCTGAAATTGCAATTAAGTGAGTAATCCCCGTGTTGCGAATCGTGTCCCATTGCGGCGGTTTGATGAATTGTTGCACACCCAGCACCAGCGCGACCAAAATACTACTGGCTTCAGGATGTTGGGGCAGGGCTTGGATAATTTGTTGCGCCAAACGTTCGCGTTGAAAATGCAGTTCCCAGTTGCTGGGTTCTGCTATTAAGCGGCTGGTGAATTTGTCTTGCACCCGCCCCGTGGCACGAATTCCCTGTTGAAACAGCAGTGCAGAATAGTCGAATACGCCAAAATTTAGTTCACTGCGTGGCGGTTTTAATTTGACGTAAAATTCCCAACGTTGCCCCGCGTGCAAAATTAAATCGGGGGCAGTTGTCCACGAAAGTTTGGTTTTTAATTCAAAGGGGGTGATTTTTCCCGCACTGCTAATACTTTCAATATCAAACAGAAAACGCCACGCATGGGCTTCACGCACGGGAACATTGTTGATTTTCCCTGTGACTTGGAGAGAGATATTTTCTAAATTTGTGGGCAGACTGTGCGCCAGAATTAAATCGGCACGCCACAGCAGATAGCAAAATCCGCAGGCAAACCAAAATAAAAATCGAATTTTTGGGAAACGCCACGCCAATAATGCAAGTGCAGGCAGGGCAAATAAATAAGATAAACTGGGAAGTTGCGGCAACTGCTGGGCGGTTAAAATGCCTAGGAAAAAGAGAACCGCCGCGCTGCGCATGAAAGAAGCCTTCTCTTCCCTGAATGTTAAAGTTTTAGAATTTTACATCAGGTAATTTGTTGATACTGCATTGTTTTACACATCGCATCAGATTCAAAACCTGCTAGGTTTTAAAAACCTAGCAGGTTTGATCTAGAAATAACGCAGAAATTCAAAAACTTAAGCGGCGTTAGTCGCCACGTCATCATTACCGAAGTAAGCAGTGGCAATACAATTGTGCACAGTTTGTAAAGCAATTTGTAATTCATCTACAAACTCATGCAATTTCCCATCACTGAGAATTTGCTGCACGTTGGCAGATTGCACTTTACGCTGTAAACGCGCCAAATTACGCAACGCCGCATCATTCTTAGGCAAGTTAAATAAACAACGTTCTACCACACCCAAGCTATAATATAGAGAACGCGGAAACTCCTTATTTTGCAACAAGAATTTCACCACATCTTCACCCCGCACCCGCAGGCGCATGTGTTGGCGATACATTTGATAGGCGGTTAAAGATTTCAACACACTCATCCATTGAATATTTTCAAACGGGGTAAAATTGACGTTGCTTTGCCCTTGCTTCTGCCACAAGTTGGCGGTGCGCACGTCTAAAATACGGCTGGTCATGTCCGCACGTTCCAAGAAGCTGCCCATGCGCAAAAAGTTATATGCCGCATCACGGCTCATTGTGCCCGAGGTCACCCCCGTCACCATTTGGCAACCCAAAATCACTTTCTTCAGGAATTCGTAACGGGCGCGTTTATTCACGCCTTTTTCGGCTTGCTCGTTGACGTATAAATACAAATCATTGAGCTGTTCCCACACATCCGAAGGCACGATGTCGCGGGTGGTGCGTAGATTTTCCCGCGCCTGCGCCACCGCAGAAAGAATTGAACTGGAATTACTAGGATCAAGCATTAAAAACTTGGTGATATTGCGCTCGTTCGCTTCGACATTATAGGTTTTGAATAATTCTTCACTCCCCATAATCGCAATTAACGGCTGCCAACCCAAGGTTAAACTGGTGGGCAAATCGAGTAATAAATTGCTGTTGACGTTGATTAAACGCCCCGTATTTTCGGCACGTTCAACATAACGCCCTAACCAATAAACATTCCGTGCGACTCTTGATAACATGTTGAATTACTCCGTGTCGATAACCCAAGTGTCCTTACTGCCCCCGCCTTGCGAGGAGTTCACCACCAGCGATCCTTTACGTAAGGCAACCCGTGTTAAGCCGCCCGTGGTCACATAAGACGTATCCCCTTGTAAAATAAAGGGACGTAAATCGACATGACGCGGTTCAACTTTGCCATCACACAAGGTCGGCGTGGTTGATAAGGTTAAAGTGGGTTGTGCGATGTAATTACGCGGGTCTTTTTTAATCAATTCTGCAAATTGTTTGCGCTCTTTTGCGGTCGAATGAGGGCCCACCAACATTCCATAACCGCCTGATTCATTGGCAGGTTTCACCACCAATTTATCCAAATTGGCTAACACATAATCACGGGTTTTGTCTTCCAAACAGCGGTAGGTTTCGACGTTGGGAATAATCGGGTCTTCGTCTAGGTAATATTTAATAATATCAGGGACGTAAGAATACACCACCTTGTCATCTGCCACCCCTGCACCGGGTGCATTGGCAAGCGCGACATTGCCTTTTCGCCATGCCCGCATTAAACCTTTCACCCCAAGCATGGAGTCGGGATTAAATTCTTCAGGGTCTAAAAACCAGTCGTCAATGCGACGATAAATCACATCGACGCGCTTTAAGCCTTCAATATTGCGCATGTAGACACAATCATCGTCGCCCACCACCAAATCAGGCCCTTCGACCAATTCCGCGCCCATGTTTTGCGCTAAGTAGGAATGCTCGAAATACGCAGAATTATAAATCCCTGGGGTGAGCACCACGACTTGAGGATAATCCATAGGACGCGGTGAGAGTGAGGCTAACATGTCGAATAGTTTAGAGGCATAATCATCAACAGGCTGAATCCGTTGATTTTCAAACAGTTCTGGGACAATACGTTTCATCACTGAACGATTTTCTAACATGTAAGACACGCCAGAGGGCACGCGTAAATTGTCTTCCAACACGTATAAAGTGCCATCTTTGTCGCGCACTAAATCGCTGCCACAAATATGCGCCCAGACGTTTAATGGCGGTTTAATTCCAATGCATTGTTTACGAAAGTTTTTAGAGTTTTCCAATAAGTCGGCAGGGAATCTTTTATCTTTGATAATGCGTTGTTCACTGTATAAATCATCAATGAACATGTTTAATGCTCTAACCCGTTGTTTTAAACCTGCATCGGTGCGATCCCATTCTTTCTTAGGAATGACGCGGGGAATAATGTCGAATGGCCAAGCCCGATCAATCGTTGAACCTTCGCCATACACCGTGAAGGTAATCCCCATCACTAAAATCGTCAGTTCTGCCGCAGTTTTAGATTCTTGAAGTTCAGAATCTTTCAACGAATCCAAATATTGACACAATTCAAGTGCAGCGGGACGAGGCTTATTTTCGGAATTAATAAGCTCATCGTAAAAGCCATTTACTGCGTAGTTTTTCCAATCAATTGCCATTAACTACTCCTTAAAATAAATGAACTGATCCTTTCTCAACTATCTGAAATCGCCCACAGTTTTTTAAATTGTCCGAGGCGGGATCGAATCTCGTTTAACCGCATGTCCATTGACCGCACGGCATACTTTAGAAAACTACCTCATCGGTGGCACGGTTGACATCCACAGACACTGACAGTAAATGTTCTCCGCCGCCAAAAATAATGCCTTTCAGTGGCGTGACATCGCTATAATCTCGTCCCCATGCCGTTGTAATATGTTGATTTGTTGGAATTTGATTGTTAGTCGGGTCGAAATCAATCCAGCCACGTCCTGGCACATACACCGCAAGCCATGCGTGAGATGCGTCACTGCCTTGTAATTTGACTTGCCCTGGGGGCGGTAAAGTTTCCAAATACCCGCTGACATAACGCGCCGCCAAACCTAAGGAACGTAAACAAGCAATCATCAAATGAGCAAAGTCTTGGCACACCCCCCGACGATGCAAGAGTACGTCCGAAAGCGGCGTGATGATGGTGGTAAAATGGGGATCATAGGTAAATTCAGTGAAAATGCGCCGCATTAAATCGCTGGTCGCTTCCAAAATCGGGCGATTTCGGGAAAATGAAGGCATCGCAAACGCCATCAAACTGTTATCGGTGCTGGCAAAATGAGAGTCGAGTACGAACTCGCGCGCATTCAGGGTCTCAATACTGGTGTCTTGGGTGAGGACATCACGCACATATTCCCAAGGGGGAGAATCTAAGGAAAGTGCGACCGCGCCTGGGTCTGTCACTTCAACTAGGCTATTTGCGGTGATAGTCAAAATCAAATGCGGGGATTGAATTGCAAAATAATTGACATGATTACCAAAATAATCAATACGTTCCTGTTGAACAATGGGCAGGGGTTCAACCATCAGTTCACTGGCTAAACAAGTTTGGTAGACACTGTTACGCGGCATCAAATGTGCCTCATTATGGCACAGTGAAACGGCTTCATTATAGCTATAGACGGTCTTATGTGTGATTTTATACTTCATCGCCATTACCACTTTGCTGCAATTGGGAAAGCAATCGCATGGTTACTCATATTTAGCCCATTGTACTAAAAAAATTCAATCGTGCCGTGTGTTTTCAAGGTAAAATTTAGCGATTCTCTTTGTTAGCGCTTGAAGCCTATTTTTTTAACTGCGCCCCTAAATCCCCTAAAGGGGACTTTAAAGATTTAAATTATTTGTATTTAGCCCCCTTTAGGGGGGGCTAGTGCAAGAAGCATAATTTTTTTTAAAACATAAGATTATGCTAGTTTTTCTTTTTCTTAATTTCATATATTTGTGTATTTAGCCGTTTATTTTGTCTATTTACGACCCTTTTTTAACTTATTTTTATAACGAGTCTTTTATAAAAATAGCAGAC
>JBDKHS010000395.1:0-3837 GCA_039797505.1 Pseudomonadota bacterium
GTTGCCGCGCTATTTTTACATCGCCAACGCGATATTAAGCGCATGTACAGTTATTCTTCAATTGAGCACATGGGCTTGATGACCTTCGCGTTTGGGGTGAGTACTGCGATGTCAACTTTTGCCGCCTTATTACACATGGCAGTGCATTCGTTGACCAAATCTGCAATTTTTATCACCGTGGGGCACGCCACCCACATTAGCGAATCGCAACAAATCGACAAAATGCGCGGCTTGATTTTAACCCAGCCCAGCGTGGGTTGGGGGCTATTATTGGGCACTGCGGCAATTGCAGGCTTTCCCCCCTTTGGCGTATTCATGAGCGAGTTTTTGCTGATTTCTGCCACCATGAAACAATATCCTTGGTTAGTTGTGCCGCTGTTATTAGGTTTAAGCATTGCTTTTGCGGGCTTGTTCAAACAGGTACAACCCATTGTTTTTGGAGAGCCACCCAAAGGACAAACGCCCGTGCAGGCGAACATGTTACCCGTGTTATTACAGCTCGGCATCGTGCTATGTTTGGGTTTATTCCTACCGAATTTTCTCACCGATTGGTTTCAACGCGCCGCCGATTTTCTCAGTCACAGCAGCTTGTGGAATGAATTAATATGAACAAAGTCATGCAGTTTCTGAGTCAAATTGCCCGTGAAGAAGCCGAAAGTACAGGATTAGCACCTGCTCAATTATGGACTTTGCCTAGCGAACGTTGGGCAGACAGTGCCGCTTTACTCGCCGCACGACGTTGGCGATTTTCTGCCATTTGGGCGGAGCAACAAGCCAGCAGTTTTTTAGTCAATGCCTTGTATGAACAACAAGGGCAGTATGTATTATTGCGTTGCCAATTGTCAGGCAGTTTGCCGAGTTTGCCTTCAATCACGCCTTATTATCCTTCAGCGAATCGTTTAGAACGCCATATTCAAGATTTATACGGCATTTTATTTAGCGGACATCCTGACCCGCGCCCGTGGATTCGTCACCGTGCTTGGCAGGTGGCGGATCATCCTTTGTTGAAAGAATTTCCTGTGGCAGGGCAAGTGATTTTAAATCCCACGCCGCCTGATATGCACTATCCCTTTCTCAGCGCAACGGGGGAAAGTGTTTATGAAATTCCTGTGGGGCCCATTCATGCAGGGATTATTGAACCGGGGCATTTTCGTTTCCAAGCCGTTGGGGAAACGGTATTGAATTTAGAAGCGCATCTCGGTTATGTGCACCGTGGCGTTGAAAAAATTGCCGAAGGGCGTGATGCCGCAGCTTTGGCGCGTTTGGCGGGAAGAGTCGCAGGCGATAGCACCGTGGCACATACGTGGGCGGCATGTCGGGCGATGGAACAGGCGGCACAGTTAGAAATTCCACCGCGTGCTGCTTGGTTGCGCGCCATCATGGCAGAGCGTGAACGCGTCGCGAATCATTTGGGCGATGTGGGCGCAATTTGCAATGATGTGGCGTTCAGTTTTATCAATGCGCAATTCAGTCGCCTGCGGGAAGATTGGCAGCGTGTCAATGCGGAATGTTTTGGACATCGGATGATGATGGATAAAATTATTCCTGCGGGCGTGGTAGCAGATTTAAATCTGGAACAGATTGGCTTACAACAAAAACAATGCCGGATAATGTTGGCAGAAGTCGAAGAATTGGCTGAAATTTTAGACCGCCACACGGGCGTAGAAGATCGGCTGGCAACCACGGGAATTTTATCGCCTGAATTGGCGCAAAAATTAGGCTGTTTGGGTTATGTGGGGCGTGCCAGCGGGCAAGAATTTGATGTACGCAAACATGCCGCTTATTTTCCGTATACGAAATTGAATTTCCAAGTCACCAGCTTGCAAGTGGGCGATGTGAAAGCGCGGGTTTTGGTGCGGCTTGAAGAAATCAAAAGTTCACTGAATTTGTTGTTAGCTTGTTTAACCCAATTACCGAAAGGCGCATTATCTACACCTTGGCAAATACCTGCGCAAGACGCGGAAGGGCTGGGCATTATTGAGGGCTGGCGCGGCGAAATCGTTAGTTTTGTGCGTTTTGGGGCAGAGGGTTTAATTAGTCGTTATTATCCGCGTGACCCCAGTTGTATGAATTGGACTGCCTTGGAATTGATGATTCGCAATAATATCGTGCCCGATTTTCCCGTGTGCAATAAGTCGGTGAATGCGGCGTATTCGGGGCATGATTTATAACTGCGCTCTACTCAAAGCTGAGTTCGGGATAAGAAAGAGTAGCAAGTTTATCTTGTGCCAAGGCTTTCGTGTTGGAACGAGAACATTTTGTAGGGTGGAATAGCGCAGCGTATTCCACCATCCCCCTAGAACTATCACGTTTCTTGGTGGAATACGCTGCGCTATTCCACCCTACTACAAAGATTTCTTACTTATTTCATTTTTTACTTTAAGTACAATGCGTTATTATTAATTTAGGTTGACTTAGGAGAATGCTTGATGTTAGCCGTTCGCTTACGAATTTTGACGCTGCTCGGTGCAGTTGCGATATTGAGCAATGCTGTTGCTGAACCAACAAACCGCGTGTTTGTCACCAATGAAAAAGACAATACTGTCACCGCGATTAATGCGAAAACCCATGAAATTGAAGGTAAAATTTCTATCGGAAATCGTCCTCGTGGTATTGGTATTTCCCTTGACCACCAAGAAGTTTATGTGGCAATCAGTGCAGAAAATGCCATTGCCGTTTTTGACCCCAAGACGCTGAAAGTATTGCGTAAATTCCCCGCAGGTTCTGATCCTGAAACATTTGCAGTGCATCCCACGACGGGCAATTTATATATTTCTAATGAAGACTCGGCAAAAGCCAGTGTTTTTGATCCAAAAACAGGAAAATTATTGGCAGAAACCCCCGTCGGTATTGAACCTGAAGGCGTGATTATTGCGCCCGATGGCAAGCAAGTGATTGTCACCAGTGAGGCAACCCACAGTTTGCACTTTATCAGCATTCCTGAACATAAAGTATTAGCGACTTTGGAAGTCGGGGGCAGACCGCGTGCCGCGGCATTTACCCAAGACAGTCAATTTGCCTTTTCCACCTCGGAGCTGACCGCAGAAATTAAGAAAATTGACATGCAAAAGCATGAAGTGGTGAAAACCTTCTCGCTGAGTAGCATTGAAAAAGCCAAACCTAAAGATATTGTGTTTAGCAAAGATCAGAAAACCTTGTATGTTGCTTTAGGTCGTGCGTCAGCAGTGGCGGTGATTGATGTGGAAACCCTGAGTCTAAAAACCACGATTGCCGTTGGGGAACGGGTTTGGGGCTTGGCATTGTCGAAAGATGGTTCGCGTTTATATAGCACCAATGGTGGCAATGACACGGTATCGATAATTGATACCGCAAATAACACCGTGCTTGCTCATGTGAATACAGGCAAAGCGCCGTGGGGTGTCGTGATTGACGATTAAACACTCATAATCCACCCGCCCGAGACCTGCTAGGTTTTTAAAATCTAGCAGGTCTTTTTTTAACACGCTAATGCGTAAAAAAGCACTTGTCTTGATTACAAATCAAATCATTAAACATTGAAGTTGGCGATTTCACAAAAAATGTGGTCTCGGTGCTTGCAATACTTGGATTTGTGGATGAATACGGTTCTAAGTAGTTAATGATGTTACTTTTATCTGTAACATTGTCTCGAACTTGTGTATAGCTTTGAATAACATTTGAGCTATTTTTATAGTCGTAACTCAAGCGTCTTCCCGCCACAAAAACCAAAAACGATGAATTAATGTAAGCATAATGAGGAGAAGGACTAGTCTCATAATAGACAACCTGCAAAGGATTACTCACGCTCGGCGGTGGTGAAATAGGAGCAGGCGCATTATCTGTATTAATCGCAACAAA
>JBDKHS010000396.1:0-3776 GCA_039797505.1 Pseudomonadota bacterium
GCTTGTTGAATTAATTAGCTTATTAGTTTTCAACTGCGTAACTCCTAATTTTGAAATAAGTTTTAGCAGTATCCGATCACACTGGGATTGATTAAAATGACAAGTGACGACAGTAATCTGAAACAGCGGGGCAATCATGTCCAACAAAGTAACTATCATTGGTTGGCGAGAATGGTTAAGTCTGCCTGAACTTGGCATTCCTTCAATTCGCGCAAAAATTGATACGGGGGCACGTACCTCTGCGCTTCACGCATTCAAAATCGAACCTTTTGAAAAAAATGGCGAAGCTTGGGTGCGTTTTTACCTGCACCCTTATAAAAAACAGCGGGAATATGTGGTGATGTGTGAATCTGCGATTGTTGAACAACGCAATATTACAGATTCAGGCGGACATCGTGAACAACGTTATGTGATTGCAACCTTGCTCAATGTGGGAGAGCACTTCTTCAAGGTCGAACTCAGTTTAACCAATCGCGCCAACATGCGTTATTTAATGCTGCTGGGAAGAACGGCATTACGAGATGCACACTTCGTGGTGGATTCTGCGCATTCTTATCTTTTGGGGAAACCACACAGTGAACGGCGACGGGGTGATTGAAGGGGGTTAAAGCTCGTATGGCGACTTATATTCCGACTCTTTGCAAGAATTAAGAATAAATACGAACTCTTCATTTCTAGCGTGTTAATTGCATAAAATTGCCTTGCCTCATTTTTTCGAGTGCAGTAGAGCTTACACTGAAAAGTTGCAAATTTTCCAGTCAAGTCATTAAAAAATGACCCTAATTACTGAGGTTTTTGATGCTATCAGTTATACTGCAACTTGCAGTTTTCAATGATTTTTAAATAGATTTCTAATAAATACCCCACCTCTTGGAATGAGTGCGTATGTTTAAAAACCTCAGACTTAAAAGCAAATTATTGGTTTCGTTTTTTATTATTACCTGTATTTCTAGCATTGCGACGACCGTATTTTCAATTTTTTTCTTCTCCGCAAAAATTGAAGCAGAAGCAGTCAGCAACATGAAAAAAAATATTCAGGTTGCAGAACTGATTTATCAAAACAAACTCAATGAATTAAGCAGCTCTGTGAATACGATGGTGGGGGATACCACCCTGCAACTGTTAGTTTCTTTTAATCTTAAAAATAAAATTGAACAATTTTTAAACAGCAGCTTACAACATGAGCCTTCACATCATGTGATCGTGTTGGATGCCCATAAACAAGTGTTAGGGGAAGCCACTACAGGTTTATTTTCCCTGTTAAAGGGTAAAGAAAATTTCAGTAATAATGTGTTGGTGCGCCAAGCACTTGCCCAAAATGCCAGTGTCGCCAGCACCGAACAAATTATCACCGAGTCAAATAGCCATTTATTAGCCATCACGGCTGCTAGCCCTATTTTCAAAAGCAAAGCGATTAAAAGCGTGCATAACACTGAAAATATGGATAACGAAAATGTCTCGCCTGAAGTGGTTGGCGTGGTGATTACCCGTTATATTTTAAACACCGACACAGAACTCACCGAAGGCATTCATCGCTTATTGGGTGTGCGCACTTTGATTTATCAGGACGGGAAACCGATTACCTTGCGCGATAATTCAGAAGCGGCTGAAATTAAACAGGAATCTTATGAAAAGCTGATGCACACTGCCTCACAATTGGAAGAAGTGAATATTCATGTCGGTGGGCAGTTGGCACATTATAAAACTTTGTATGACATTGATAAAAAAGCCGTGGGGGTGCTTGGGGTCAGCGTGCCTGCGGATAAATATGTAGACACCACCGATCAAGCCGTGCTCAATTTATTAGGCATTATGTTGGTGTGCATCTTGGTTGCCTCGATTTTGGGATATTTACTCGCACAAAGTATTTTAGTGCCGATTGATAAATTGCTTGATGGGGTGCGGCGTGTCACTTCGGGCGATTTGTCTTATGAAATCATCATGGATTTAAAAGATGAACTCGGCATGTTGGCGCGTTCATTCAACAGCATGGCGAAGCAGTTACAGGAGTTATTTAACACCTTAGAGCAACGTGTACAAAATGCCACACGCAACCTGCAAAACACGCTCGCCCACATGACCGCGATTATTGACAACATGGCAGATGGGCTATTGGTTAGTGACACGCGCGGTAAAATTATTCGTTTTAATCCTGCTTTATTAGCGATGTTTCCCGAGCACCGCGACGCACTGAGCAAAACCGAAAGCGATATTTTCAGCCCCGCGCTGAGCGAGTTGGAAGCCCAAGTTAAAAATAGCATTGGCACAATTTACGACGCAGAATTACAACTTTCCGATAATAAAATTGGCAAGGCTGTGGCAACTGCCATTATTTTGAAAGACTCAGTTTCTGAAGAAGACAGCCAATATATTGGCTCACGCTGCATTGGCACGGTGATTTTGATTCGCGACATTACTCGCGAAAAAGAAATTGACAAAATGCTGAAAAATACGGTGGATACTTTAACCCGTGTTGGAATTGCCTTGTCTTCTGAAAATAATGTGAAAAAACTGCTGGATTTATTCGTTTCCGAAGCGAGAAATGTCAGTCATGCCGATGGGGCGACGTTGTACATTATGGATAATGCCGCGCTCAAATTTGAAATTGTACAGAACAAGAGCCTGAATGTGTTTCTTGGGGGGAATTATCCCTTCCGAGAAGTGATGCCTGATATTCCGCTCGACAGTGATAAATTTGCGGCGCGTTGTGCACAGAGTAAACAACTGTTACGCGATAAAATGATGCGCACTGTGGAATATCGTCCGGGATGTTTATTCAATAATTACGAAGTTCACGAAGCTTTGGCGATTCCCATGCTGGATCGTTCCAAGAATTTGCTGGGTGTGTTGCAACTCATCAATCCGCTCGATCCGAAAACTTCGGAATATTCGACCTTCAATAATTACCAAATTGAAATCATCAGTTCTTTGGCATCACAGGCGGCGGTCGCGATTGAAAATGTGCGTAATCATGAAAAAATAGAACGCAAAAATGAGGCATTCAAACGCTTCGTGCCCACAGAATTTATTCGACATTTGGGCAAAACCGAGGTTGAAGATATTCGCTTAGGGGATGCTTCACACGAATCGATGTCGGTACTGTTTTCAGATATTCGCTCGTTTACCACCATCGCTGAAAGCATGTCGCCTGAAGAAACCTTTATCTTTTTAAATGATTACTTGCGTTTGATAGGACCGAATATTACCCAAAATCGTGGCTTTATTGATAAATATATTGGGGATGCCATCATGGCATTATTCCCTGGCAATCATCTCACCAGCAGTGCGGATGATGCGGTGGCGGCGGCTGTCGGTATGATGCGAAAACTTCAAGAATTCAATCTCAGTCCTAATCGTGTGATTGACCATCCAATTTCAATTGGAGTCGGCATTCACACAGGCGCATTGACCTTGGGCACGATTGGGTTTGAAAGCCGCATGGAAAGCACCGTGATTGGAGATACGGTAAATCTCGCTTCACGGGTGGAAAGTCTCACTAAAATGTATGGAATTACCATCGGCATTACTTCAAAGACCTTACAGCAATTAAATCATCCCGAAGAGTTCTTAGTGCGTGAAGTCGATACCGTACAAGTCAAGGGCAAAGAAACTGCGATTACGGTTTATGAAGTGTTCAATGCAGATATTGAAGCGGTACGGGATATAAAGCTCCAGAATCTGAATGCCTACCATGAAGCTTTATCTCTTTATAAAGCAACCCATTGGGATGAGGCAAGTCAGATATTTAATGCCTTATATCAACAATCTCCACAGGA
>JBDKHS010000397.1:0-2893 GCA_039797505.1 Pseudomonadota bacterium
AAGTCGATACTTCGTACCGTGAATTGAACAGCAAATATCACGCGATGATTGCCAGTGCGGCAAAATTGGACACCTTGAAAGCGCGGCGCAGTGTATTGAATAATGAAAATGGGGAGTTGCGTAATGGCTTCTTGCAACGTTTGTTAGACAGCCAAGGCGAATTAACCAACAGCGAACAGGCATTTTTAACCAGCTACATTGCCTATAATATCGCGCAAATCAACCTGCAACGTGCGCAAGGGACTTTATTGCAAGTCAATAAGTTGCAAGCAGTTGAAAGCGAAGAAGACAGCCGTGGCGATGATAAGAAATTGCCTGTGTTGCAACTGCGCCGTGAAATTGAAGAAGAGCAAAAGGCGAAGTTGGGTCAGTAAGTTTAAATTTGACTGCACCCCTAAATCTTTTGTAGCCCGTATGTAGCGTAGCGGAATGCGGGAAATTCGTGGCGATGATTTAAATCCCCCCGCATTCCGCTACGCTGCATACGGGCTACTTGTGAAGTTAAGTGGGTGGGCGATGCCCACCCTACAGTGAACACGCCCCTCATGGATAAAATCAGGGACTTTTTTATTATAAGAAGGAAAAGAAGATGTTAGCGTATAAAAAACTTTTAATTATCGGTGGTTTAAGCGCGTTATTTGCAAATGGCAGTTTTGCAGCAGACACGATTGATAGCGCGGCAGTGTTGGCAGCGCACAATAAAGCGCGTGCCGAAGTGGGTGCACCCAATTTAACTTGGTCTAGCACCTTGCAACAGAAAGCAGAAAAATGGGCAGCCGAGTTAAAAACTCAAAATAATTGTGTAATGAAACACAGCGGGCCTGGTGAGAATTTATACTGGGCAAGTGCCAAGAAAACCGCCACCAGCAAAGATGCCAGCGGGAATTGGATTTGGCAAGATTCTGTGCAAGACGTGAAAGAAGCCGATGCAGTGGGCAGTTGGGTGAGTGAAAAACAATGGTATGCTTATCCTGCAAATACTTGCAGTGCGCCTCAAGGCAAGGCGTGCGGACATTATACGCAAGTGGTTTGGAAAGCAACCACGGAAGTTGGCTGTGGGAAAGCGATTTGTACGGATAAAACCCAAGTGTGGGTTTGTAATTATTCGCCTGCGGGCAATGTTGTTGGGCAAAAGCCTTATTAATATTTAAACATTCCCGAGACCTGCTAGGTTTTTAAAACCTAGCAGGTCTCAAATTACAATATTACTTCGATGCTTTCGGCTCGAACTTGTAATATTCTTTGTTCAAATACGCCGTGACTGCATCATTTTCACTGTCAAACCAATTCAGTTTTAAATTGGTGGTACAGCGTTGCACCTGATTTGCCAAGCCATTCAAATCCTTAACTTTACGCTCTGCACGCGTATAAGTTTCAGGTGCTTTGTGGCAACTCACACAATTAGCATCATGCAAACTCTTACCTTCATTTTGCGGAACAGCATCTTTCGCCATCACCGACGCGCTCAACAGCAAACTACCACACAATACAACGTAGCCAAATTTCATAATCACCCCTTATTTAAAGAGAATTAACCTAAAAAGCCAAAATCACCCAAAATTTATATTTTTTAATGGGCTGCTTGGCTGGATAAATGCGCGATTCGCACCGCAGCAGGCGGGTGAGAATCATAAAATGTAGAATACAGGGGATCAGGCGTTAAAGTGCTGGCATTTTCCTTGTATAATTTCACCAAAGCATGAATTAACATGTGAGCATCCGCTTGTTTTGCCGCAAAAGCATCCGCTTCAAATTCTTGCTTGCGTGAGGAATAAGTCATCAAAGGATGCAAGAAAAAGCTAAATGCGGGGCTGATAATCATAAATAGCAATAATGCCATATAAGTTGACGCATGACTCACGCCCAACCCCTGATAAAACCAAGCCTGCTGCATTAACCAGCCTAAAATCCCCAAACCCAATAAACTTAAACTGGCAATCCAAAATAAACGTTTTTGCACATGTTTACACTTAAAATGTCCAACTTCATGCGCTAAAACTGCTTCAATTTCAGACTCATTCAGACCTTCTAACAAAGTGTCGAAAAACACAATGCGCTTATTATTGCCCAAGCCTGTGAAATACGCATTGCCATGCCCCGAGCGTTTCGAGCCGTCCATCACAAAAATGCCCTGACTGGCAAAACCGTTGCGTTTTAATAAAGCTTCGATACGTTGTTTCAACGAACCTTCTTCGAGCGGATTAAATTTATTGAACAAAGGCGCAATAAATGCAGGATATGCCCACATCATCAATAAACTGAAACTCATCCACACCGCCCACACCCACAGCCACCACAAGCTGCCCATCGACTCCATCAGCCACAAGACAAGGGCAAGCAGGGGAATACTGACCACCATGCTGAGCAAAAAGGATTTAAACAAATCTGTAAAAAATAACTTCGGAGTGCTGCGATTAAAGCCAAACTTCGCTTCTATTTTGAAGGTTTTATAATAACTCAGCGGTAAATCTAATAAACTGCCTAAAAGTGAGAAATTCACTAAAACCGCAACCCCCGTCCACAAACTCGACCACTGCAAACTGCGCCACGCAGTATCCAAGTATTCCAAACCACCGCCAAACACCCATAATAATAAAATGGCAAGTTCTGCAATCCGCACTTTTTGCGCAAATTCAGTTTTGGTAATGGTATAGGTTGCGGCTTTTTGATGCTCAAACACATCAATTCTGTCAGCGAAAGCCTCGGGCACTTGGTGTTGGTGCGCGGAGACATGTTGAATCTGTCGGCGGGCTAACCACCATTCCAGCCCACATGCTGAAAACAGGAAAATCAAGAAAAATAAACTAAAAGCATTCATTAGATTTCCTTGCGGGTTAATTTCGGAAAATTTAACTGCGCCCCCAACCCCCTGAAGGGGGCTAAACATAAACAA
>JBDKHS010000398.1:0-3668 GCA_039797505.1 Pseudomonadota bacterium
CCATTATCCGCCCCAATTTACCGTATTGTGTGCCTGCGGTACGATGACGTTCTGCGCGTTCTTCAAAGCGTAGAAAAGTTTGCATAGTGGATAAACCCGCCGCTAACACACTGACTAAACCGACAACAATCCGCATCATATTATTTCCTTGGTGTTCCAAGGTCGCAAAAATCGATGTTCCCACCAAAGTTGACAGAAAAATGCTGGGAACGCCTAAATAATAATGTAATTTGCGTAGATAATTGGCAGCCGCAAAATGACAATATTGGGCATATTGGGCGCGAATACGCCATTGCGTGAGTAATTGAGTGATGGGCTGCCATTCAGTTTCGTTTGCCATTCTTATTATTCTCAATAGCAGTCATAAGCGAAATAAGGGCGATAAACTGGTCAGTTGAAGTTTATCGCCCTTGGAAAACTTAGCCTAATAAACGTTGTTGTGCTTCTAAATATTTACTCATGGTTTTTGCCACGATTTCATCAGGTAAACTAGGACCTGGTGCTTGTTTATTCCAGTCTAAAGTTTCCAAATAATCGCGTACAAATTGCTTGTCGAAACTGGCGGGGCTGGTGCCAATTTGATATTCATCCATCGCCCAAAAACGTGAGGAATCAGGGGTGAGCACTTCATCAATTAAAAATAAATTGCCCGCGTCATCCACTCCAAATTCAAACTTAGTGTCGGCAATGATGATGCCGTGTTGCAGCGCGTAAGCCGCAGCATGTTGATAAATCTGAATACTAACATCGCGTACTTTCGCCGCCAATTCTGCGCCCACTAATTCCACCGTGCGAGCAAAATCGATATTTTCATCGTGCAAGCCGACGGCGGCTTTGCTGGAAGGGGTGTAAATCGGCTGCGGCAATTGTTGAGCTTGTTGCAAACCTGCGGGCAGGGCAATCCCACAAATCGCGCCTGTGGCTTGGTAATCTTTCCAGCCTGAGCCTGCAATATAACCACGCACAATCGCTTCCACAGGCAAGGGTTTTAAACGCTTGACCACTACGGCACGCTTTTCGACCTGAGCGCGTTCTGCGGCATCGGGCAATACACTGGCTAAAGACACGTCGCTGAGATGATTGGGAATGATTTCGCGGGTAAAATTAAACCAGAAATTTGAAACGGCGGTCAGAATAACCCCTTTATCAGTAATCGGGGTGGGCAAAACCACGTCAAATGCTGATAATCTGTCTGTTGCCACAATTAACATCGATTGTTCATCAATGGCGTAAATATCACGCACTTTACCCCGCTGAATAAGGGGGAGGCTGTGCAGATGAGATTCAAAAACTGGGGTACTGGTCATAGTGCATTCCGTAAGTCATACGCTGATATTAAGTAGAGGTTGCGTCGGTGTAATGAGACATTCTAGCCCGATTTAATCCAATTTTGCTATAAAAAGTTATTGATTCCCGCGTTGGGAAGGCAGTCAGGACGCGCCCGTGTTCAGAAATAGAATGCCATGCTTTAGCTAACGTTGAGATGCAGCGTGTTATTTTTCGTTCCCTATGTTTTGGGAATGGATAAATAAAAGATAATAAAAAACCAGACCTGCTAGGTTTTGAAAACCTAGCAGGTCTTAAGTCTATCGTGATTTAGGACTGCCAGTCCTGTGGGCGCGGCATGTTTATTTAAGCAAAGTGAGGTAATATTTTAGGGTATTAACCCTGACACTTTTTAACCCCAGCACGAGAACTGTTTAAATGAATGACACCAATCACAATATTATCCCTTCCCCTTGTATCGGCGTGTGCAGCATTGATTTAGATAATGATTTATGCAGCGGTTGCCATCGCACTATGGATGAAATCAACGCATGGTACAACGCAACGCCTGAAGAAAAACAAGCCGTTTTAGCACGAATTGAACAACGTTTGCGTGAATTATTCTCATAAAGAGTATCACTGCGCCCCCAATCCCCTAAAGTGGGTTAAAGATAAAATACTTTTTCTTTTAAGTCCCCTTTAGGGGCGCAGTTAAAGGGTTTTAAACCTCCGAAACTTTTCAGTTCGTAAAAAACCGTTATTTCACCAATTATCTGAGAAACCCTTATATTTCCTGTCTTCATATTCAAAAATTTTGCAAGATTGATGTACACTACTCAGCAAACTTTATTGCGAGTATTTTAAAATGAAACAAATCTCTAAATTACTGTGGCTGGCGGGATTACTTCCCCTCGGCGCACAGGCAGGCGTGGTGGGCACAGGCACAGCCGCAAGCTGCACCGAAACTGCATTTAACACTGTCTTAGCCGCCGCCAAAACAGGCGAAGTCATTGGTTTTCGATGTGGCACAACCGCTGTCACCATTCCGATCACCACGGAAAAATTTATCACCGTTAGCGGTATTACCCTCGATGGTTACGGCAAAATCACCCTCGATGGTAAAGGTAAATCCCGTATTTTAAGAACTGATACGGGCTATGCCTTACAAAGCACGGGCGGCTTTAAATTCACCCTGAAAAACATCAATCTGAACAATGGGTTCACCACGGATCAAGGCGGTGCTTTCCAAGTTGGATATTGGAATAATCTAGTCATCGACAACGTCACTTTCCAAAATAACAAAGCCACCCGCGACACCAAAACTTGCGATGGCGGCGGCGCGTTATTTATTGGGGCGGGCAGTCGTGCCACGATTAGCAATAGCCGTTTTATGGGTAATGCAGCGAATAATGGTGGCGCAATTAATAACTTACGCACCGATTTGACCGTAAGCGACAGCGTGTTTACCAATAATCAAGCGATTCACAGCGATGCGATTAATAAACTTGCAGACTGTGGCGGCGGCGGCGCGATTTATATCGACGGTGCAAAAAAAGAAAGTGAAGGCGGTGGCGGTGCGGGCGCGTTGAAAATCCTGCGTTCCAAGTTCAACAATAACACCACCAATCATTTAGGCGGCGCGTTGTTCAGCTTTATTCACGGCTCTACCACAATTGAAGTCAATGGCTGCACTTTCAGTGGCAACGTGGCGAAATATTGGGTGAACCCCGCCGACAGCACGCAAAAATTGGGCGGCAGCGCGGGCGCAATTTATCACCAACGCAATGAAGGCACTTCCGAAAAAGCAACCGCATCCGCATTGATGTACTTGAAAAACTCAACGATTGTAAATAACCGCGCCGAGGGTGAATTAGGCGGCGGAGTGCGCGTACAATCACCTGCGCAAATCGTCAACAGCACCTTCACAGGCAATTCTGTGGAAAACGTCACCATTCCCGCAACCGATGTGAATAATTGGAAACGCGGGCACGGCGGCGCGTTAGTCGCAGGCACAGGCACGACGATTATTAACTCCACCATTGCCAAAAATAAGGCAGCGGCTTGGGGTGGCGCAATCAGTGGGCAAAACGTGACGTTGAAAAATACCATCATCGCCAATAACACGGGCAGTTCAGGCTGGAAAATTCAGCAAAATTGCACTACGAATATGATCGATGGCGGCAATAATATACAATTTCCTGCGCGGCTGACTAGCAATAGCAATGATTATGAATGTATCAAAGGGCAAGCCGTGGTTGATCCTTTGCTCGGCTTGTTGGCAGATAATGGCGGTTTAACGCAGACGATGGCATTATTAAGCGGCAGTCCTGCGATTAACAAAGGCGGTTCTAGCAATTGTCCCACCACCGACCAACGCAGTGCACTGCGTGTGCTCAATTGTG
>JBDKHS010000399.1:0-2585 GCA_039797505.1 Pseudomonadota bacterium
GCGTAGAATAGGCAAGGGACAATTTAATCCACAAGCATCTAATTCTTGGTCAAAATTTGCCATAATATACTCTCCTTTAATCAACTATTTTCAGAAGTACAACATCTTATTCTTATATACTAATTAACCGATTTAGGCAAGATGATGTCTTATACGATAAAATCCTGTCAACAATCCAAAAAGTTCATAACAGGCAAGGAACTGTTTTCACTATGAATTTTCTACCTATTTTTTTAAAATTGCAGCACCAACCTTGCCTCGTTATCGGCGGTGGAAATACTGCAACTCGTAAAGTGGAATTGTTATTACGTGTTGAAGCAAAAGTCATTGTTATCGCCCCGCACGTCAGCGAAAAAATTCAAGCGTGGGCTGCAGAAAATAAATTAGTACATCATGCGCGTGAATTTGTGCCCACTGATTTGCAAACTTGTCGTTTGGTCATTGCAGCGACCAATAATAGATTAGTTAATCAACAAGTTGCGACCTTAGGGCACATGCAGAATTTATTTGTGAATGTGATTGATCAGCCGAAACTGGGCAGTTTTATCGTGCCTTCGATTATTGATCGTCACCCTGTGCAAGTTGCTATTTCTACAGGCGGCGCATCACCCATTCTTGCCCGTTTATTACGGGCGCGTTTGGAAACGGCGATTCCTTCGGCTTTTGGACAATTAGCTGAGTTTGTGGAAAATTTTCGCGAGAGTGTCAAGGCGCGTTTTCCTGAATTACGACAACGGCGACGTTTTTGGGAGTCGGTGCTGCAAGGTTCAATTTCAGAAATGCTGCTGTCTGGGCATACCAAAGAAGCGCGTACGGCTTTAGAACAACGTTTAGAAAATCCTGATGAAGATCGCAAAACGACTTATGGCGAAGTTTATTTGGTTGGTGGCGGTCCTGGCGATCCCGATTTGCTCACGTTTCGTGCTTTGCGTCTGATGCAGCAAGCAGATGTGGTGGTTTATGACCGCTTAATTTCACCCGCCGTTTTGGCTTTGACCCGCCGTGAAGCAGAACGGGTGTATGTGGGTAAAGAACCCAGTCATCATACCTTGCCCCAACAAGACATTAATAAATTGCTGATTACTTTGGCAAAACAAGGAAAACGGGTGTTGCGCTTGAAGGGCGGCGATCCGTTTATGTTTGGGCGTGGCGGGGAAGAAATTGAAACACTGATGGAAGAAGGGATTCCGTTTCAAGTTGTGCCTGGTATTACTGCCGCTTTGGGGGCAGGGGCGTATGCGGGCATTCCATTGACACATCGCGATCATGCGCAATCTTGTATTTTTGTCACAGGGCATCTGAAAGACAATACAATGAATCTCAATTGGCAGGTTCTGGCACAACAGCAACAAACTGTTGTGGTTTACATGGGATTGAGAGGGGTAGAAATTTTGTGTCGTGAATTGATTGCACATGGTTTACCACCCACACATCCTGCTGCTTTGGTACAACAAGCCACCACACGCCAGCAAAAAGTGTTAATTGCAAGCTTGGAAACTTTACCCAGTATGATCAGCAAGGCTCAAATCACCTTACCCAGTTTAATTATTGTGGGGGAAGTGGTGAAGCTGCACGAAAAGTTAGCATGGTTTGATCCTTCCACAGTGGAAACATTTCCCAATTTGCCTGAAGAAGATATTAGTCATGGCTAAGTTATCAAATCATTAGACGTGAAAAAACCCACCTTTTTAGGGGTGGGCTTTTCAGCTCTCTTGATGTTCTAAGAGAATCTACTAACCAAGCAGGCTATTATTTGCAGTTGCTGGGTAAGTATTTAGCAGGAACGGTGGTACCAGTCACGCAACCCCAAGTCTTAGAGGTGGTGTCATAGGTTAATGCTAACACACCAGTAATATCAGTGTCTAAGAAGCTAGCGGTGTAAGCAAAAGGAGTAGCTAAACCAATCTTGGTGGTGTACTTACCGCCAGTTTTGCCGCCTAAGCTAGCAACGCCTGGGAATGCAGAGCCGCCTTTAGAACCAAACCATTCTTCAGCAGGCGTTTTCAGACCAGCTAACAAGCCC
Source organism: Pseudomonadota bacterium (assembly GCA_039797505.1). GTDB lineage: Bacteria > Pseudomonadota > Gammaproteobacteria > Beggiatoales > Beggiatoaceae > JAQTYU01. The sequence continues at coordinate 2,024 of JBDKHS010000399.1, forward strand.
AAACCTTCAACAACTTTTGCACGCTTGATGTAGTCGCTGTAAGCAGGAATTGCCACTGCTGCCAAAATACCAATAATCGCAACCACGATCATTAATTCGATTAAGGTAAAACCTTTTTGCATTTTCATTTTATATAGCTCCTAACACAGAGGTTTTGAGGTAGTCGTTGCCGCCAAAAATTTTGTACAACAGAATTAAGATAACCAAGCAACCACTACCGAATTTTCCCGATCTTAAACGCATTGTGTTTGTCTAAGTCTTAACTAGCTATCTGCAATAGCTGTGCCATTAGTTTTTATTGTTTTAATTCATATTGTTACAAATTTACAATGTTTTCATCTTGCCTACTTAGCACATGTACATATTATAACTTATTGATTTAAAAGTTAAAATTTTTATGTGTGCATGTGTTAATTTCAACAGGTGACGGCTTTCAACATGAAATAGTTATTTTAATCAAAAATTTCAATTGGTTATGATAATTTAAAATTTACCACACGCAGAAAACTAGGACGTTATTCGCAGCAATTATCTTTAACTGATTGATTTAATTCATCTGTTG
>JBDKHS010000400.1:0-4004 GCA_039797505.1 Pseudomonadota bacterium
TGCTGCCAATAACGGAATAAAGTTACAAACGCACTTTGTAAATCATTTTGCCCGTCTTTCAATAATTGCGATAATTTTGAATGACTTGTCGCAGTTTCCGTTTTCAAAATCGCGGGTGGCGTAACTACATTAGATACGGGTGGCGGTGCTGCTTTCACTGACGGTGCAATTTCTTCAGGCGACAGCGGCGCACTTAAATAATTGCCATACCACAATCCAATCACGCCTAAACCCAGCACCGATAAGCCCGCAATCAGCCAATGACGTTTAGAAAAACCGCGCTTTTCTAGGCGTGACTCTTGGGCGGCTTTGTAAATTAATGGAATATCGACAGGATTTTTTTTATATAAATAGGCGGTTGTCAGCGCGTGGTGACATAATAAATTCACCGCACGCGGCACGCCTTTGGTATAGCCATAAATTAATTTGATAGCGGCGGGGGTAAATAAAGATTCACGCGCCCCGCTCACAGTGAGGCGATGGCTAATATAAGCATTGGTTTCTTTTAAAGACAGCGGTAATAAATGATAACGTGCAGTGATACGTTGCGCCAAAGGGCGGGCCGTGTCACGTTTTAACAGTGGGGTTAATTCAGAACGACCAATCAATAAAATTTTTAATTTGGCATTATCAACCGCAGCCAGTGGGCCTAATTCTGCTAACACTTCCAAACTTAAAGTATGGGCATCATCGACGATAAGCACCGTGCGCCGCCCAACAGCATGAGCCGTGTTCAGATAGCTTTGAAAAGTTTCGGTAAAAGTATATAAACTGTCTTTTGGGGAAAAATTGAGATGTAACTTTTTGAAAAGCGCGGCGAAAAATGCCAGTGCATTTTTGGGCGGAGTTTGAATCAGGGCTGCATCAATGTTTGCGGGAAGTTGTTGGATAACCGCGTGACATAAGGTCGTCTTGCCCATGCCTGCCTCGCTGGTGAGCACGGCAACGCCTGAACTTTCATGAATACCATAATTGAGATGATCTAAGGCAGCGCGATGACGCTCGCTGAAATATAAAAGCTGGGAATTTGGAGTGAGCGCAAACGGTATGCCATTAAGACCAAAGTGAGCAGTGTACATACAACGTTTCGCCGCTTACACCGTTTGTGTGACAGGAGAGATACCATAAATAATTATGGTGCCCAGGGCCGGACTCGAACCGGCACGGTGTTTAGCACCGAGGGATTTTCGTACCTTCTACAGTTTTCACTGCCATAACTTGTAAGTTATGTTTGGGGTCTGGACTCTGTCTTTACCTTTTACTGATTTAACATCAAGCAGTCAGGTAGGAGCCGTATAGTCTCTACACTTTCCTGATTCATTACTAAATCAGGCTTAGCTCGGCGTTACCATTTAACAGGATTCACCGAATTAGACTCCATTCACTTAAGGATTTCGCCTAAAGTGCTCAAATTAGTTTAAGTCCCTTGCGTCTACCTATTTCGCCACCTGGGCAGGTGTGCTTTTTTAACTATTTCCCAAAAACTTATGGAGGCTAAGAACGGAATCGAACCGATGTACACGGCTTTGCAGGCCGCTGCATAACCACTCTGCCACTCAGCCCCGTACAATTAATTTCTTAGGGAAATTTAAGAATTTGGAGCGGGAAACGAGACTCGAACTCGCGACATCAACCTTGGCAAGGTTGCACTCTACCAACTGAGTTATTCCCGCATTCTTGAAAGATTCACATTATAGCTGATTTTAACAAGATGTCAAGAAAGTGTTCTTAATTTTTATCTTGCTAAATCACGGTTGATTTGAATCACGCCGTGAATATTTTTACATAGTAACATGACATAATTAGCCTTGTAAAGCACTTTTTCATTTAAAACCATATTTAACTGATTTTAAAGCAAAGCTATTGCACAACAACCATGCAGTTTAAAACTTATTTTTTTCAAACGCATTGCTGAATGACTAAATCAGGGCGCAGATTTTACTGCAAAACTCGCATAATCACAAGAGAAAAAGATGTTGTTTAGCTCAACATTGAGCATTTTTTGGAGTCTATCCGCGCTCACGCTGAAATCAATTTACTGTAAGGTCAATTACACGGGATTGATTTAAGAAATCTGTAGAGGAGGAACAATAATATTGAAGTTATCAACCAATCAAAGTACGCAACTTATGCCTACCGAATAAGTAGTATTTATTCCTTGCTCCTCTCAAAGCTATGGGTCGTGTTTTGAACTGCCCATAGCTTGCATGTCGCCCACAAAGGCTTAGAATGATGACTAGATTACTGGGTTAAATACGCCATATTCTAACGCAATGGGATGTGTTGCTTTTTTCTTTTTCGCAGCTTTTTTATAAAAGTTGGCAAGAAAAATGCTTAATTTCTCGCATAAATGCAAATAGATTTCTGGCATGTCTTCTTAGTAATTGACACTATTAGCTTATTTATCAAAAAGTTAAGTGATAACAATAAAAAATTTACTGAAGAAGGATTTTTGAATGTTTCAGCGTCTAAAAGAAGATATTGCTTGCGTGTTTGAGCGAGATCCTGCGGCACGAACCACGTTTGAGGTTTTGACCAATTATCCGGGTTTACATGCGGTGCAATTACACCGCCTCAGTCACTGGCTTTGGCTGGCAGATTGGAAATGGTTAGCGCGAACTTTGTCAAGCCTCACGCGTTGGTTCACAGGGATTGAAATTCACCCCGGTGCGCAAATTGGTCGGCGTTTCTTTATCGATCATGGCATGGGTGTCGTGATTGGAGAAACTGCTTCCATCGGTGATGACTGCACTTTGTACCACGGTGTCACCCTTGGAGGGACGACGTGGCAAAAAGGTAAACGTCATCCTACCTTAGGAAACAATGTGGTGATTGGGGCAGGTGCGAAAGTGCTCGGGCCAATTTTAATCGGCACAGGCGCGCGCATTGGCTCGAATGCCGTGGTGGTGCACTCTGTTCCAGACTATGCCACCGCAGTCGGTATCCCTGCTCGCATTATTGAAAAAAATAGTACGGGATTGGCACAGCATCAGAAAATTTTTGATGCCTATGGAATGCCCGCCGATACCCAAGATTTGGACCCCGTGCAATATGCGATTAACAATATGTTAGATGACATTCACGCACTGGAATGCAAATTACAAAGAGTGAGTATTGTTTTAAAACAATTAGGAGGTGAAGAACTCGTTGATGACACATTAGGTGCATGTCAGGTACGAATTAAAGCATCTGGTCATTCACTCAATTCGTTGCCCGTTTGTCCACAGGTGCAGAGCAAGGGTCAAGTTGAGATGAATAATACTTGACTATTTTGCTAGGATATATTACACTTTTTCTAACTATTAAGGAATTAAAATTATGAGACTTACCACGAAAGGGCGTTATGCCGTCACCGCTATGTTAGACCTCGCTATAAACCACGAACGTGGCCCGATTACTTTGGCTGACATTTCTCAACGTCAAGGCATTTCTTTATCCTACTTGGAACAACTGTTTTCACGTTTACGTAAAAACGGCTTGGTGGACAGTGCTCGCGGTCCTGGTGGTGGCTACCGTTTAAGCCGTGCTGCAAGCGAAATTTCAATTGCCTCTGTCGTGATTGCGGTTGATGAATCCGTCGATGCGACGCGTTGCAAAGGTACGAGCAATTGCACTGGCGAAGATCGTTGTTTAACCCATGAATTATGGACAGATTTAAGTACTCAAATTCGTGATTTCTTAAGCGGGATTACGCTGGCTCAAATCGTTGAAAAGCGTTATCCCAAAGATGGCAAGGAACAACCTGTACGCGAAACCACGCGCCGGGTTGCTCACCATCGTTAAGCGTTAACGAGCATTAATGATGCTGGTTTATCTGGACAACAATGCCACGACTCCTTTAGATGAACGGGTTTATGAGGCGATGTGCCCGTGGTTAAAGTCCACCTATGGTAATCCCTCAAGCGTGCATAGTTTTGGACGTAAAGCCCGTGCTGCACTTGACCAAGCGCGCGAACAAGTCGCCGCTTTGGTCAATGCACATCCCTCTCAAGTGATCTTCACCA
>JBDKHS010000401.1:0-2631 GCA_039797505.1 Pseudomonadota bacterium
GTGCGATTAACTTATTAGATGATAAAGAATTTTTATTAGGCAATATTAACCCGCCGCCCGCCAGCTATTGTGGGACTGAAATTAATTTCTTAAAAGCGGATGCTGATACTCAATATTTGCCACAAAACTTTTCGATGCTGAATCGCAGTTTATACGTGGAAGGAGAATTTATTCCTGTGGGCAGCACACAGGCAATTCCCTTTGTGTTCGACACCGCCAAAGCTTTGTTACCGCGTTTATTACGTGCGCCCGTGACCTTGTCGAGCACGCAACGCACGGCGACGTTGAAATTCACCTTGGCTTATGACACTTGGTTTGATGGTTTGGATTTGCGAGTGTTGAGCAGTGATGAAACTCAGCAAAATTTGTTATTTTATAATTTGGTGCAATCGCTGCGGAAGAGCTAATAATCTCTATTGAATTATGCACGGTGTAACGCCTACAATCATGGGACAATAAAAATTATTTTCCGACATTGAAAGGACAGTAACATGCAAGGTGATAATGGCGTTATCCAACAACTCAACCATGTATTGGCAGGTGAGTTGACGGCTATTGATCAGTATTTTATCCATTCCAGAATGTATCATAACTGGGGTTTTTTTCGTCTGTATGAGAAAACACACCACGAAATGCAAGAAGAAATCGAACATGCCGACTGGTTAATTAAGCGCATTCTGTTTTTAGAAGGCACGCCTGATTTAGCCACCCGTCAAGGTTTACATGTGGGCAAAGATGTGCCTGAAATGTTTAACAATGACTTAGCGTTAGAATATGCTGTGGTCAAAGAATTGAAAAGCGTGATTGCTTACTGTGAATCAGTGAAGGATTACATCACCCGCGATATTTTGGAACAGATGCTGAAAGACACCGAAGAAGATCATGCCTATTGGTTAGAAAAGCAATTAGGCTTGATTAATAGCGTGGGTTTAGAAAATTATTTGCAATCTGCAATGGGCGAAGAATCTAGCACCTAGACAGGTTTTATACTCTCCAAAAAAGCGGCAAGAACTTAAATTCTTAGCCGCTTTTTTTATTGTGTCTCTCAGTCATAACTAACCTGAGTTCGGGATAAAATTTAGTAGGGTGGAATAGCGTATTCCACCATGAAGCCTGATAGCTCTAGGGGGTGGTGGAATACGCTATTACACCCTACTACTAAATTATGCGAATAAATTCGCACCTACAACTCGCTCTGTTGACAACAGACACTATTCAGGTTGAAGCTTAACTTCAAAAAGAGCTTTAGATTGGTTCAGACTCCGACAAGAACAAATCAAAGAAAGTGATATTGATGGACTAGTATAACTTGGACTAATAATTAACGTGAGTTCGGGATAAGGAAGAGCTGGAAATTTAATAAATCCAGTTTGTTAATAAAATTATAAAGATTGTCAGAATTCAAGGATTTTCAGAATTAAAAAACTGCCCTCAATGTCAGACATTCATCCTGCTTAATTCGGATAATCCTGTGAGTCCTGATTCTGACACTCAAAAAGCTAACCTCATCATTGATTACTGCCTAAAAACTTTTCTTATCCCGAACTCAGATTAATTAGCGTTTAATCAGCTCGATTAAATTGCCTTGTAATTCCATTTCACCTGCCATATAGGGCACATGCGCCAATAAAGGCGCGGCTAAACGTTCTCGAATACTGGCGACAGAATCCGTCACCTCGAAATACGGGTCAACTTCGTTGGCAATCCAACCCACCAATTGGCAACCATCGCGCAAAATCGTTTCCGCACTCAACAACGCGTGATTAATACAGCCCAAACGCAAACCCACGACCAAAATCACCCGCGCTTGTAAACTTTGCACAATTTCCCGTAAACCTTGTTGGGCATTAATTGGCACGCGCCAGCCACCCACGCCTTCAATCACCACAATATCGGTGAGTTCTGCTAATTGTTGATAGGCTTTTACAATCGGTTCAATGCTGATGCAGGTGCTGGTTTGTGCGGCTGCCAAATGCGGCGAAATCGGGGGCACAAAACTATAAGGATTCACCCATTCATAGGGCACATGCACGCTAGCAGCAGCAAGAATTTTCTCCGCATCTTCATTATGTAATGCGCCTGCGTGGACGTGGCAGCCTGTCGCAATCGGTTTCATGCCTGCCACACTCAAGCCTTGTTGTTGTAAGGCTTTAATCAATGCCAAAGTACACCAAGTTTTGCCAATTTCGGTGTCTGTGCCTGTGATAAATAAGGGATAATGTGTATTCATGATGCTCTAAACGTTTGTCATGCCAGTGTCGTTTACATAGAGTACACTACCTAGCGCATTTTCGTCACACTCGCATAACTTTATGTAAGTAGGGTATTTATCATGCTTTACCCTGCTGTCTATCATCGCGTTTTAACCTAGACCAATCTACCTATGCTTTCAAAAATCATTACGTTCGCCCTGCAACAACGGATGTTAGTTCTAGTCTGCACGCTCGCTATGGCAATCAGCGGCTGGTATGCGTTGCAAAATCTCCCGATTGAAGCTTTTCCCGACGTGCAAGATGTGCAAGTCATTATTGTTACTCAATATCCCGGACAAGCCCCTGAAGAAGTAGAACGTAGTATTACCTTACCGATTGAAATGGAAATGAACGGCATTCCGCGCATGACCCGCTTGCG
>JBDKHS010000402.1:0-2792 GCA_039797505.1 Pseudomonadota bacterium
CCGAAACGTTAAGGTGCAGGTTACAAACCTGGACCAGCCGCTAGTAATCTTATCTCGTCATCTATTGGAGAGTTTGCAGGTTTTCCGAATCGTCAACCAGAGCTTGACTTGCAGGCGTTCCCAAACTCTGTTTGGGAACGAGGAAAGGTAGTGTCAATACAGTAAACATTGCACATCCTACCCATAATTTGTTATTTTAAAAAGTTTAGCTCACACTCCTGTGAACTTGAAGCACATGAAGGATTATTCAGTATGAAGGATTCCATTCGTCAGAAACTGGAAACTTTAAGCGAACGTTTAGAAGAATTAGAAGGGCTTTTGGCGGATGCTGGCGTGATTAATAATCAAAATCAGTTTCGCGCCTTATCTAAAGAATATTCAGACATAAAGCCCGTCAGCGATGGCTTTCAAGAATATCTCGCCAATTTAAACACCTTAAATAACGCGAAAGCTTTATTAGCCGATTTAGAAATGCGTGAATTGGCAGAAGAAGAAATTAAAGAAGCCTTGGCACGCTCCGAAGAATTAGAACAGGCTTTAAAATTATTACTCTTGCCCAAAGACCCCGACGACAATAGCAACACCTTCTTGGAAGTACGTGCAGGTACGGGCGGCGATGAAGCAGCGATTTTTGCGGGCGATTTGGCGCGAATGTATATGCGTTATGCAGAACGCAACGGCTGGCAAGTGGAAACCCTCAGTGAAAACCAAGGCGAACATGGTGGCTACAAAGAAATCATCATGCGCATCAGCGGGCAAGGGGTTTACTCACGCTTGAAATTTGAATCAGGTGGACATCGGGTGCAACGCGTGCCAGAAACCGAAGCCCAAGGACGAATTCACACCTCAGCCTGCACCATCGCCGTGATGCCCGAAGTCGAAGAAGTCGATGAATTTCAAATCAATCCTGCGGATTTGAAAGTGGATACTTATCGCTCCTCAGGCGCGGGTGGACAGCACGTTAATAAAACCGACTCTGCAATTCGGATCACCCACTTGCCTTCAGGCATCGTGGTGGAATGCCAAGACGAACGTTCACAACATAAAAACCGCGCGCGTGCAATGTCCTTGTTACAATCGCGTTTATTAATGCAAGAACGTGAAAAACAACGGGTTGAACAAGCCAATATTCGCCGCAATTTGGTGGGCAGTGGCGACCGTTCTGAACGGATTCGTACCTACAATTATCCACAAGGACGCGTCACCGATCACCGCATCAACCTGACTTTATACAAGCTTGCCGATGTCATGGCGGGCGATGTGGACGCGCTGGTTGAACCCTTAATTCACGAACATCAAACCGACATGCTCGCCAGCATGGGCTTGGCGGAATAACATGAGTTTGGCGTTATTAGATAAAATTTATGTGGTGCTCATCGAAACCTCGCATCCCGGCAATATCGGCGGCGCGGCGCGGGCGATGAAAAACATGGGGCTGTCGCATTTGCGTTTAGTGCGCCCCAAACAATTTCCTTGTGCCGAGGCAACAGCACGGGCTTCGGGTGCAGATGATATTCTGGCGCGTGCACAAGTCTATGACAGCTTTGAAGAAAGTCTGCAAGATTGCAATGTGGTCATGGGCACAAGTGCGCGTCCGCGTAGCATTGCGTGGCAAATGTTGACTCCTCGCGGCTGTGCTGAACAAGCGATTCGTAGCGAGGGAAAAATCGCGCTGGTGTTTGGGCGTGAGCATTCAGGTTTGACCAATGCGGAATTAGACCGTTGCCATTATTGGATTCAAATTCCCACCAATCCCGAATTCAGTTCGTTGAATTTGGCGGCGGCGGTGCAGGTGTTGGCGTATGAATTACGCGGCGCGGCGTTGGCATTTTCTCCAAATCATTTGGAAAACACGGAAACTGAACCGCATGAACCGCCTGCGTCAACTGAAGCGATGTTGCAGTTTTATCAGCATTTGGAACAGACTTTGATTGATTTGGAGTTTTTAGACCCTGAAAAACCCAGACGATTAATGCGCCGTTTGCAACGCTTGTTTAATCGCGCCCAGCCCAATGACTCTGAAATTAATATTTTGCGGGGAATTTTGAGTGCGGCAGAGGGTAAATATATTGAGAAACACGCGCCGCGTCGGGTCAAAAACGAGTCGTCATGATATGAAAGCTGTCGCCCTGAACTGGCTAAACAATTGGGGCGCGGTGAGTTTTTCAAACAGAGTGCTATGATAGAGCTATTTCCACTGACACGGGCTAAGGCTCTCTATGAAATGGATATATCTGAGTATCGCGATTCTTGCCGAAGTCATCGCGACTTCCGCACTTAAATATTCTGAAGGCTTTAGCAAACTTTTCCCGTCTTTGATTGTCATTCTTGGTTATGGCATTTCTTTTTATTTTCTCTCGCTCACTTTGCGCTATTTTCCGATTGGTGTGGTTTATGCGATTTGGTCGGGGCTAGGAATTAGCTTAATTTCGCTGATTGGCTGGGTATTTTTAAAAGAAACGCTTAATTTACCCACGCTGTTTGGGATGGGTTTGATTGTGGCGGGCGTGGTGGTGATTAATTTGTATTCAAAATCACTGTCACATTGAGGTATTTTAGCCTCGTAGGTTGGGCTGCCAACGGCAACCCAACTGAATTCCTTTATTTTCATTGGGTTAGCTTAGGATAACCCAACCTACTTTAACTTTAAAGAAAGCCCCCAACCCCCTAAAGGGGGAGGGCTAGTGCAAGAAGCATAATTCATTTTTATAACATGGAGTTAGATTACTTTTTTCTTTTTCTTTTTTTACCTGTTACGAAACGTTCAGTATTCTGTACACTTTACGTTAAGA
>JBDKHS010000403.1:0-2785 GCA_039797505.1 Pseudomonadota bacterium
ATTGCAGAAGCTTCGGGTGCAGATTTGATTACTTTGCATTTGCGCGAAGACCGCCGCCACATTCAAGAACGCGATGTGCGAATTTTGCGCGAGGTGTTGAGCACGCGCATGAATTTAGAAATGGCAGTGACGGAAGAAATGCTGAGTTTTGCCCGCGAAATCCGTCCGCAAGATGTGTGCTTAGTGCCTGAAAGTCGTGAAGAATTAACCACGGAAGGCGGTTTGGATGTCATCACTCATCGTGCCAAAGTGGCAAATGCGCTGGAACGTTTGGCGGCGCATGGAGCAAAAGTTTCTTTATTTATTGACCCTGATCTTGCCCAAATTGCAGCGGCTGCCAACATGGGTGCGCCTGTGATTGAAATTCATACGGGGCGTTATGCGGATGCGCTCGATCCCAAAATTCAGGCGCAGGAGTTGACACGCATTAAAGAGGCGGCTGAATATGGCGCGGGCTTGGGTTTACAAGTCAATGCGGGGCACGGTTTGCATTATCACAATGTTGCCGCGATTGCTGCCTTGCCAGAAATGTGTGAGCTGAATATTGGTCATGCCGTGGTGGCGCGGGCGGTGTTCAGTGGTTTTGCTGAAGCGGTGCGTGAAATTAAGCGGTTGATGGTTGAAGCCAGAAATAATGCTTAAGTAACCTGAGTTCGGGATAAGAAAGAGTAGAAAATTTAGTCGTAGGGTGGAATAGCGTAGCGTATTCCACCATCCCCCTAGAACTATCACGCTTCAGGGTGAAATACGCTATTCCACCCTACTACAAATATTTTTTATCCCGAACTCAGGTTAAGTAAAATTGGAGCTGCTAGGTAAGAACTGGCAGTGCTACCAGTCCTCATCACGCTGGACTCAAGTTCTTAAGTTAAGCTTCAAACTGCATAGTTCATGTTATGCGAATAAATTCGCAACGACAATTAATCCTTTTCAACCGAGCAATTTCAAATCTTGCTCACCCTGAGTTCTCCATGAATTTCCTAAAACTGAAAACTCCCGCCCTACAACCCGATGCCATGCAGCACAGCGAGCCTTATCTTGCCAAAGCTGCCACGCAGCAAACACTGGGTTATCCCGAGAAATTAGTGGTAAATTGGCAAACGGTGGCAGTGTCAAAAATGGGGGAATTATTAGCACAAACGCCGCATTTACAAGCTTATTTAGACAATTGCGTGCACTGCGGCGCGTGTTCGGATAAATGCCATTATTTTCTCGGCACAGGTGACCCGAAAAATATGCCTGTTGCCCGTCAAGATTTATTCCGACAGGTGTATCGGCGTTATTTCACCTTTACAGGGAAATATTTCCCGCGCCTTGTTGGGGCGAAAGATTTTGACGAAAATGTACTCAATGATTGGTATCGCTACTTTCATCAATGCTCACAATGCCGCCGTTGCGCGGTGTTTTGTCCCTTTGGAATAGACACTGCTGATATTGCGATGGCAGCCCGCGAGATTTTAAACAGCATCGGCAAAGGACAACGTTATACGCAAGAAATTATCGTGAAAGTGGAAAGCACGGGTAATAATCTCGGCATGTCTAAACCTGCATTACAAAATATTTTACAGAATTTAGAAGAAGATTTATTCGAGAGCACAGGCTGCAAGATTCGCCTACCCTTAAATGAATATGGTGCGGAAGTGCTGCTGATTCCGCCCTCCGCCGACTTTTTTGCCGAGCCACATGTAGACGGTTTTCTGGGTTATGCCAAAGTTTTTTATCAGGCAGGCATTTCATGGACTTTGTGTTCGGAGGCGACGGAGGCGGGTAATTTCGCGCTGTTTTCGGGCAGTGAAACCCATTTGCAACAAATCGCAACGCGCATTCATGATGCCGCCGCCACTTTGGGGGTAAAGCGCCTTGTGTTTGGGGAATGCGGTCATGCGTGGCGAGTGGCGCACAATGTTTTGCCGCCCTTGTTGAAAAACTTGGCTTTGAAGCGTCATTTTCCTGTGCCGCAACATATTTGTGAATTAAGTTATGATTTATTACAACAAGGCGCATTACGCGTCGATAAAGCAAAAAATGCAGAAAAACGGGTCAGTTTTCACGACTCTTGCAATATCGCCCGTGCCTCACAAATGGGGAATATTAGCGGCGGTCAATTTAAAATTCCACGCGCTTTATTGAGTGCTTGCTGCGAGCAATTTCATGAAATGCCTAGAAATACGACGCATGAAAGCACGTTTTGCTGTGGGGGCGGCGGCGGTTTATTAACCGATGAATTAATGCCATTACGCATTAAAGGCGCGTTACCCAGAATACAGGCATTTCAAACAGTCATGGCGACACAACAAGTCACTCATTTGGCAACGATTTGTGCAATTTGTAAAACGCAACTTTCACAGGTTTTTCCCCATTATGGCTTAGCACGCACACAAATTATCAGTTTACATCAATTATTAGGGGATGCTTTGGTACTTCGTTGATGAAAAAAATTAATTTATTATATTTCGTCCTATGCGTAATAATAACAAATAGTTTGGCTGATGTTTTTCAAACCGTGCCACCCCCGAGAGCATTTTCGCCACAGCAAGCTTGTTTATTGCCACTTGAGCAGATGCGCCGCGACCATGGGGATTTATTAAAACAGGCACATCATGTCGCAGCCGAGCAACATATCGCCCCTACTTATCAATTGGGGACTTGTCTGGATTGCCACATTTCTAAAGATTCACAAGGTAAATTCCTAACGGCAGATTCAAATACACATTTTTGTCAAAGTTGTCATGTGTTTGTGGGGACAAAAATCACCTGTTTTAGCTGCCATCCTGCCCAATAAGCT
>JBDKHS010000404.1:0-4556 GCA_039797505.1 Pseudomonadota bacterium
GCCCAACCTACGAGGCTAATTTATTGATTATTTTAATATTCACACGCTTTACGGATAGCTAATTGATATATGTATAAGTATTTACGTCGAACTCAGGTTAATTAATTTAAAAAGCTTTATCAAGCGTAGGGTGGAATAGGCGCAAGTCGTATTCCACCGCAGTAATACAGTTACCGATTCAACTGCGTAACTCCTACGTTTAATACTTAACTTCTCCCTACTCGCGAGGAGAATATCAAAATCGCTTGCGCCCCAGCCCTCTGAAAGGGGCTAAGCCTAAAAGAGGTTGGTAGTGCTAAATAAACAAGGTTAAATATCGATTTAGTCTCCCCCTTTTGAAAAAGGGGGATTGAGGGAGGAGAGTCCCAAAATCGCTTTAAAGAAAGCCCCACCCCCTAAAGGGGGCTAAACCTAAAATATTTTGTCTTTTTAAGTCCCCTTTAGGGGATTTAGGGGCTTCTTTAAGCAGTTAAAAAATACTTTGAGACTCTCCTCCCTCAGCCCCCTTTTTCAAAGCTAGGGAGAACATCATTACCTCTTCAGCACCACCTAATGATTTTATCTTTAAAGCCCGCTTCAGGAAATTAGGGGCTTTATTTAAAGCGATTTTGAGACTCTCCTCCCCTACTCGACGAACTTCAGCATGTTGCACTTACACCGCAGTAACCGCCTAGAAAGCTTAGTTGACATGCTTGCCGATGTCACCGCACAAGCCTTACCCGTATTTTGCAGCGAACGCATTGTGGTACAAAGTAAAGGCATGGAACGCTGGCTTAGTTTAGAACTGGCGCAACGTTTAGGCATTTGGAGCAATGCTAAATATCCCTTCCCTAAAAAGATTATTTGGCAAATTTTGCGCCCCGAGCGCAGTCAAGATACCGCTCAAGACAAGGAAATAGATAATTATTTTGACCCTGACATTTTGCAATGGGGGGTCATGCAAGTTTTGCCGAGTTTATTAGATGATCCTGATTTCAGCGAAATCAAAGAATATCTAAAAGAAGATAATCAGCAACTTAAATTATTTCAGCTCGCGCAACGGGTTGCAGATTTACTGGATCAATATGTGATTTATCGCCACGATTGGATTGCGGCGTGGGAACAGCATAAAACTTTACAAAATTTACTCAGCAGTGGCAAAAGTGCGGCATGGCAGAGTAAGCTGTGGCAAGCTCTTGTGGAGAAATATGGCAATACACATTACGCTACGCTATACGAAAAATTCAAAACCGAAGTCGCCCAAGGTCAGTTTAAAAATCCTCCTAAACGCTTATGTGTTTTCGGGATTCATGCCTTGCCCCCGTTTTATATCGATATTTTTGAAAAATTATCCCATCTCTCAGAAGTGCACTTATTTGTGCTCGATCCTTGCCAAGAATATTGGGGAGATATTCTTTCCCCAACGGAAATCGCACACCGCATTGCTCGCCGCCACAAAAAACCTGACACGCCTGAAGGTTTATATTTTGAAACAGGCAATCGTTTATTAGCCTCTTGGGGACAAGTGGGACGCGATTTTATCGACATGTTGCTGGCTTATAATACTTATAACCACGATGAAATCATCGATGTATCGCCCCAAAATCTGCTCGAACATCTTCAAGCCGATATTTTATATTTACGTGAATATCAAAGTGATGCCGCGCAACGGGTGAAATTGTCCCCCAGCGACAACTCTATTCAAATTCATGTCTGCCACAGCCCCATGCGTGAAGTAGACGTATTACACGATCAACTGCTCGCCCTGTTTGAAGCCGACCCCAGTTTATCGCCCAAAGATATTCTCGTGATGATGCCTGATGTCGAAAGTTACGCACCCTTTATTCAAGCGGTGTTCGACACCGACAGCCACAAACGTATCCCGTTTAGCATTGCCGACCGCAATTTGCGCAGTGCCAGCGCCTTGATTGACGCATTTATCGCACTGCTCGAATTGCAGCACAGCCGTTTCAACGTCAATGAAGTTTTGAATTTATTAGAGCGCGAAGTGGTGTATAGCCGTTTTAATTTCGTACCCAGCGATTTATCGTTAATTCGGCGATGGTTAAAAGAAACCCAAGTGCGTTGGGGGATTGATGCAGAACATCGCACGCATTTGAACTTACCTAATTTTGAAGAAAATACTTGGCATGCAGGTTTGCAACGTTTATTGCTGGGTTATGCCTTGCCAACACAGGGTTTAACTTTGTACCAAGATATTTTTCCTTTTGATGAAGTGGAAGGCAGCAACAGCTTGGTATTAGGACGTTTTATCAGTTTCGTGGAAGAATTATTTGAAGCGGTCAAAGCCTTTCAAACACCGCGCACCTTGTCCGAGTGGAAAAGTTTTACTCAAAACCTGTTAGAAAACTTCTTTTTAAGCCAAGATGATACCGTCGCTCAAGCGCAAGCCATTCGTCAGGAACTGGATACCTTAGTCAAAAACAGCAGCACGTCTGGTTTTACCGAGGCGGTGAGCAGCAGCATTGTCGTGCAATATTTGCAGCAACGCCTGACTGGTGAACCTTTGTCCACGCATTTTTTAACAGGCAGCGTGACTTTTTGTGCCATGCTGCCTATGCGCAGTATTCCTTTTAAAGTCATTTGTTTACTGGGCATGAATGACCAAGATTATCCACGTCCGCAAAAACATGCAGGCTTCGATTTAATCGCAGACCACCCCAAACCCGGTGACCGTTCACGGCGGAATAGTGACTGTTATTTGTTTTTAGAAGCATTATTGTCGGCACGGCAACATTTTTACATGAGTTATGTGGGGCATAGTATTCGCGAAGAGGCAAATTTCCCGCCCTCAGTGCTGGTCAATGAATTACAAGATTATATCCGTAAAGGCTTTCAATTCATGGATATTACTGAAGATACGGTTTCTTATTTGACCACGCATCATCCCTTACAACCGTTTAGCCCGCGCTATTTTGACCAACAACAGCCGCGCTTATTTAGTTATTCCGAAGAATATTGTACTGCCAGTCAGCGAATGCAGCAATTCCGTGATGGTGCTTGGAAATTTATCAGCAGTGCATTGCCAGAAGCAGCGGATGAAACGCATAAAACTTTAGATATTCAGCGGTTAATTCGTTTTTTCAGAAATCCGAGCAAATATTTCTTACAAGAGCGTTTAGGGCTGCGTTTGCCTGAACAAGAATATATTTTGAAAGAGCACGAACCATTTGAGGTCGCGGGCTTGGATAAATATACGCTAGAACAAGAAATTATCAGTTACGCGCTTTCTGCAAATAACCTGATGGATTTGCAGCCCGTGCTTAAAGCCGCTGGAAAATTGCCACATGGCAAGATTGGGGATTCGGTTTTTCAGCAGTTAGTCGACAAGGCACGCCCTTTTGTCGAAAAGGTCAAACACGAGCTTGCAAAGCCTACTTTGAAGCCTGAAAAATTGCAGGTGACGCTTGGAAATCGGCAAATCAGTGGGAGTTTTCCAAAACTTTGGGAACAAGGCTATATTTTTTATGCTTACAAAAACTTAAATGCGGTCGATTATTTGGCGACATGGCTGCATCATTTGCTACTGAATGCGGCGGCAGACAGCGATAAATCCTTGCCACGCAAGAGTTTAATGATTGGTCTGAAAGACGGAAAAGTGGACAGCTATGCTTTATCGCCTGTGGCAGACAGTTTGCAAAAATTGAATACGTTCGTTGCGCTCTATGAGCAGGGATTACGCCAGCCTTTGCATTTTTTCCCAAAAACGGCCTTTAGTTTTGCCGAGACTTTGCAAAAAAAACCGAATGAAGTCGAATATGCGGAGAAAAAAGCCTTAGAAACTTGGTTTGGTAACGATATGTTTGAAGGCTCTGGGGAAGGGGAAAACCTGTTTTATCAAATTTGTTTCGGACGCATAGAAGACTTTCATCCGCTGAATGCAGTCGATTGTGAGCAGTTCAAAGACTTAGCAACGCGGGTTTTTGAACCCTTATTGGTGTGTCGGGAAAGCTTGTAGAGCTTGTCTAAAGTTATCTCGTTTCTGCGCTGATGGGAGTTACACAGTTGAATTTACAAGCAGCCTCGTAGGTTGGGCTGCCAACGGCAACCCAACTGAACTCCTTTCGTTGGGTTAGCTCAGGCTAACCCAACCTACTTTAACTGCGCTGGAACGAGATAAAACATTATACACCCTACGCTTGATAAAATTTGTTGAATTAATTAGCTTATTAGTTTTCAACTGTGTAACTCCTAACACATTAAGTTTAATTCTGAAAATCCTGATTCAGATAATCATTACAACTTGAGCACTACCTAAAAACGGATTCTTTTAAGGATTCACTGCTTTAGAAATATTTCAGGCAAAAAAACGGGTGCCGAAGCACCCGTAATGCTACTGACGAGACAAGCGGTTAAGTCAAACGGGAATAAGCCATTTCGCCGTGTTGATTTAAATCTAAGCCTGCTTGCTCCTCTTCTTGATCCACACGCAGACCCATGACCAATTTAATGATAGAGGCGATGATTAATGTACCAATCACAGCAACTGCAATCGCAACACCCACACCAATCAGTTGTTTTACTAATAATTCAGTGCCACCGTTATAGAACAAACC
>JBDKHS010000405.1:0-6571 GCA_039797505.1 Pseudomonadota bacterium
AAGTATTTACGTCGAACTCAGGTTAATTAATTCAAAAAGCTTTATCAAGCGTAGGGTGGAATAGGCGCAAGCCGTATTCCACCGCAGTAATACAGTTATGGATTCAACTGCGTAACTCCTAAAGATTTAAATTATTTTTATTTAGCCCCCTTTAGGGGGTTGAGGGCTTCTTTAAAGACTTTTAAACACGCTACTTTTTGTTAAAATTTAATTGATGACACGCCCTAGGAATAAAGAAATTATGATTTCAACTGCGTAACTGCTATCCAAATTAAGACCTAAACACAATTAAATGCCGTTCTGCATTCAAAAATGGCACATCTAAAACCCGCGTTTCCCACGCAATTCCATCGGCTTCAAAACCTTGCAATTCCTGCTCAGGATAAACCCCTTTCATTGCAATTAATTGACCCTGCGGCGCACAAAAGCCCTGTGTTTGCTGATAAAACTTGTGCAACTCGCTGTAAGCCCGAGAAATAATGACCTCAAAGGCTTGTGTGGGTTTAAATAATTCAACCCGACTGCACACCACTTCCACATTTTTCAACGCAAATTCAATGACTGCCTGCTGCAAAAATCGCGTTTTCTTATTATTGCTGTCTAATAATACCCAATGTTGTGCAGGATTCAGCAATGCCAACACCAAACCCGGTAAACCCGCCCCCGTACCCACATCCAAGCAACGCGTTCCTTGAATCGCAGGCAAGACCGCAAGGCTGTCGAGCAGATGTTTCACCACCATTTCATCCAAATTGCGAATTGCGGTGAGATTGTAGGCTTGATTCCACTTGTGCAACAATAATAAATATGCCATTAATTGCTGCTGTTGCGTTGCGGAAATATCCAGTTTTAAACGGTTAATTCCCTGTTGCAAACACTGTTCAGGACTCATACATGCTTTTCCTTGGGCACACCAAAAATGAAGAGTAAGGTTAATAATAAGTAAATTATACCTGATGCCACAATTGCCGCCTCAATGCCTCCAAGCATCACCGCCAAAGCACCCAAGAAGATTGGGCCTAAGGTTTGCCCCAGTTTGTCCACGCTGCGGTAAATCCCCATTACTTTCGTGACTCCAAAGCTTTTAGAAATCGGCAAATTCAGAATAAAGATATTCCGTGAACTCGCCCCCAAGCTCGAAGAAATGCCCAGTAATAAAATCGCGAAAAATACATTCCAAAAGCCCAAGGGCACTTGGAAAATTACCAATCCCACAGCTCCGACCACGCCTGAAATAGAAATATAATGTTTCTTGCTCTGGGATTTATCAATCAGGCGGCTCATCATTGGCGCAAGATAAATCACACATAAGCCAAAGACCATAATCACCCGCCCAATGTTTGATTGTGATGTGCCAATCTGGCTGAGATAAATCGGGCCTGCATAATAAATAATCCCCACCATCGCCACCGAGAACGGGATCAGGCTACAGCTAAACATGATTAATACAGAGCGATCTTGCAGAAATCTCCACAAGTCTGCCCAAATAAATTGATTTGTATTCTGTACTTCCGTTTCAGTGTGAAAGTCATGTTGACGCATGAACAGGATAATAAACACTAAAGACAGCAACATAATGACCACGGCAATGAAAAATACCGCTGCAAATCCCAGATGTTGCGCCAACATCCCCCCAATTGCGCTGCCACAAATTGTGCCCGAAAACACCGCCGCAATGAGATAAGTAATGCCTTGGGCGCGATTGTCTTCATTGGTGCTATTAATGACAAAACCTTGCAAAGACATCCAACAAAAGGCATAACCCACGCCGACAATGCCGCGATATATTATAAATTCCAAGGGTGAACTTGCAAAACCTGACAACAATGTTCCCAGCAAACTGAGTGAAATACCCATCAAAAAGCCGCGATACCAGCCTTTTTTATCAATTAAAATGCCTGCGGGCATCAAAGTCAGCCCTGCAAAGAAGATTTCTGCGGACAAGGGTAACCCCAACACAAAGTTTTTCGCCAAACCAAACACCGGCTGATAAATCTGTTCAACATACAGCGGTAAGAAGGAATAGCACAGCATCGCGCTGAAAATATAAATAAATGTAGCAGGACGCGCCACGCGGTAAATATCAGGCGGCGTTTGTAATTGTTGTACGCTTAAAATTTGTCGATTGATAACAATCAATAAGAAAATCATCAGCTCTGTGAGGAATAAGAAAGAAATAATCACCACGGTGACAGAATCTAAAATAATCTCATTCACTTTCTGTTGCAGTACCGACTGGGAAATTTTGACCGTCAAATAACCCACGGTTTGCATGTTTTCGGGCGTTTGTAGCAGTAGCATGTCGTTCGCTATCTGCAAAGGCAACACAATTTGATACGGCGTATTGCTTAATACGCTTTGCGCTTTGTCCCCACTCAGCTGATCGACGCGATACAAAACTTTTTTATCTAAGTTGCTGATATATATCGACTCAATTTCAGGGGCGGCTTTGGCAACTCGTCCCATTAAAACATCGACTTTTACCAAGCGATTTAAACTCACCACTTTCAAAAAACTGTTGACATCACTTCTCAAGGTTTTAGACAAGGTTTCTACTTTGCCATGTACCAATTCCAAGTAGTTTTCATTAAAGAAATTAATGTTATAGCTGGAATAAAATAGTTGCGCACTGCCCAGCACCAGCAGCAGGAAAATATAAAGTTTGCGTTTAGTGAGTATGAAGCGGTGCGTGGCAAGCAAAATATATAAACCCAGCAACAGCACGCAGGCAGCAATCACAATCGTCAAGGCAAGCTGTTTCAGATTGTCCATGATGATCGCATTGACCCGAGCATTGACCAAACTTTGTTTAAATGATAGGTCAATCACGCCGTGTAAAGTGTCCCGCGTGTGCAACGGCAGCACGAGGTGATAACGGTCATTAATTTTTTGGGTTTCAAGCGTTTTCTGCCCATCAATCACTAAATTTTCAGCCAAAAAACTCCCTTTAAATTGGGGCTGTAAACTGTGCACGATCTTGCGGTTTGGCAAGGCGATGGCGATATTCTCAATGTCATTATTAATACTTTTCAGTTCCTTGGAAAACTCATCCAATCCCACAAAAGTACTCAGGGGTTTACCCAGGCGAATCGAGGTTTCAATTTTATATTGTAAATGTCTCCCTAATGCCTGATAACTGGAAGTTAAGGCATTCAGATATAATTTTTCAAAGGAGGCAATGCTTAAACTGCTGTTAAATCCTTGGGCTGCAATTAACACAAATAACATAATACCTGAGATTTTAATAATCATGGTATTGGTGAATTTTCCCTGCATTGCGTGCAAGGGGTCTGCCTCATTAAAATCACTTAAACTATTGTCACTTAACTGATTATATTTATTTTCATTGGACGGATTTAACTGTGTTTGATCAACAGCCTCCACCGGGTTTTGCATGAGAATTTTTTTAGTATATAAGTCTTTTATCATGAAAATACTGATTAAACTTAATAGTAAAAAAATTGCCAATACTTTTTCTTGAAAACTGGCGGTGATAGGTGTGGATGTTTGTGGCAGGACATCTTTTTGCGCGAGAGTAGAGGGTGGCACTGCTATCTTAGTTTCAATGATCGGACGAGTTGCCTGCGGGCTAGGGGGCGCGGTGGGCTGGCGCGCAGAACTGTCAATTGCCAACAGTGGCGTGGGGTTCATCCGCTGATCGAATAAAAAAATACCTAAACTTTCCGCTGCGATATTCAGCCTTAGTTTTTCGGGAATATTGGGCGTTAATGCCGTTTTTTCAGAAGAGCTTTTATTGGAATTGCTTTCAGTTTCTTCATTGGATAAAGAGCTGTTGCAAGTAATCGGCTGTTTTTGTTGTCGAAAAGCCGTCCATTCTTGTGTTTGTTGGTTTAACACATGGCGGCTATTGGCGGGTGTTCTTTCTAAAACTTTTGCAATGTCGGGCAGACGTAAACTTTTACCCTGTTTTAAACTATTGTGATTACAGCTAAATCTGAATGATTGAGGATTTTCCTGTAAGAAAGCCAGCATCAATTGTTCAATACTCACTTTGCGATAAGGCTCTGACTTCTGAGCGAGTTTTGCAATATTCCACAGGGTATCCCCTGCTTGTACTTGATAAATCTCAGCACTTTGTTCAGTCGCCATCACACACTGCATCAAACATAGCAGCATTAAGAGAAATACACCTAACTTTCTCACAGTATCCTCTAGCCTCTATTATTCACGGTATTTACCCATCATTCTGACACCGCATAAGGCATTGCAATCTCAATATGATGAGTGGTTTGTTGTTTCGCGCTGTTTAACGCGGTATTGGTATGCGCAAGCAAATCATCGACAGACATATTGCCCGCATATTCACACGCACCCATGCTAACATCTAACTGCAACAATTCACCCACGGGGGTTTGCTGCGATTGTTTTTGAATGCGGACTAACACATCCATCGGATACTGGTGGTTGAAATTCCAGAGTACGATTAAAAATTGATCTTCCGACCAACGTGCGACCCAATCACCTTCCCGCACACTGTCTGTCAGCACTTCTGCGATATGCGTCAAACACACATCCCCAATTTGCTTGCCAAATTGCTCGTTTACCCGCTTAAAATTTCCAATATCCACCATCACTAATAAAATATGTAATCTGTCGCGTTGGGCGCGGGCAATTTCTTTGTGAAGCAGTTCTTCACTGGCTTGACGATTCATTAATCCCGTCAAAGGATCGGTGTTCGCATTGCGTTGCAAGGACTCGCTCAGACTTGAAATTTTATTCAACAAATATTGTAAATTATGGGAAAACTCGCCGACGCAATCGCCTGAGTTTTTTCCAGTAGAGTCATCTTTCAGCAAGTAGTTTTCCAAAGCATGCAGTGCCAACAACAAGGGTTTAAACAGGATTTGCAATAATGCAAAACTGCACAACATTCCCAAAATACTGGTGAAAATGCTCAACCAAATTAAATTAGATAACACCCAAAAGGTGTCGGTGACCAGACAGTACGCAAACAACGCCAACAAGGGGAGCACCGCGCCTAAACACAGGATAAGCAACAGTTTGATAGCAAGACGCGAAATACAGGAAGATTCCGATGCGAGTCGTGAAGATGAAATCATTTTTTATGCTCTCGGGATAATGGGATTTTTGAATAGGGATATTAATATCCTATCTGAAAAAATATTTTTTGAGTAATGAATCCCAGTTAAATATATTTTTTTATTGTAACTGCTTAAAATTCAATACAATATCTCAATAAAAATCTTTTATTGTGGGAAAATAATGCAAATATTAAACCAATATTTAATATTTCTGTGTAATGAGATTGAAATAGCAGACAATGTAACAAATATGAAGTGAGTGCTCAGCTGATTCAGTACTAATAAATTGATTTTATGTCTTTTTTTAGAAGCGTCTCTGAGCGCATTTAGGCAATCATCTTGCTGTTCCTACGCTGCAACGCTGTTATTTAAGCGACAAGAATATCAATTATTACGTCAAAAACCGAAGCTATCTCATATTGAAGAAGTTCGTAAAGCAGAACGACGTGAATGGTAAAAACTACACAAAACTTTAATGCTTGTTTATCAGAATTTAGGCACCTACAAATTCATGAAAACAACCTTGATACCTTGCAAAGCACTTTGCGTGAATTGGGCAAGGCGTAGTTTTGGTAAATTACATTATTATGCCTGATAAGGTGCGCATGATTTTGACCAGGTCAGTTGTAAATTTTTAGGATTTAGGAGTTACGCAGTTGAAACCATAATTTCTTTATTTACAATAAGTTAGTATTGTGCGCCGCACAATACCGTTTCTAGTAAAATCAAACAGTTATGGATTCAACTGCGTAACTCCTAGGATTTTAGGACTGCCAGTCCTTAGTTTATTGACGTAACTTATTGATTTAACGTCCGACCGCCATCAATCTGTAAAATTTGTCCTGTCACATAACCCGCTTCAATCAAATAAATTGCAGCCTGTGCAATATCGTCAGGACTGCCACAACGTTGCAAAGCAATTTGTGCCAAAACTTGACGTTGTACAGTATCGTCTTCTTGTTGTTCTGCCCACAAAATTGCCCCCGGCGCAACCCCATTCACTCGCACCTCAGGCGCAAGCTCTTTCGCCAAGGCTTTAGTCACCATAATTAAACCTGCCTTCGCGACTGAATATAAAGGATAATTTTTCAAAGGGCGTTCCCCGTGAATATCCACAATATTAATGATACAGCCTTGTTGTTGTTTTAAATGGGGTGCAGCGGCTTGCGACAAAAATAAGGGAGCTTGTAAATTGCTCCCGATTAAATCTGCCCAATGGTCTAAAGTAATCTCCCCGACAGGCGTGGGGTAAAAACTGGACGCATTATTAATTAAAACATCCAGTTGTCCAAATTGTTCTAAAGTCGCCTGCACCAGCCTGGGCAAGCCTGCAATATCGAGTAAATCCGCCTGCACTAAGCCCACAGAAGCAGGGCGAATCGCGTTTAATTCTGCTTGTAAAGCATCTGCGGCTGCCTCAGAATAACGATAATGCAGCATTAAATTCATGCCCAATGCGTGAAGTTGGCGTGCAAGATTTGCCCCTATGCGCTTGACTGCGCCGGTCA
>JBDKHS010000406.1:0-2844 GCA_039797505.1 Pseudomonadota bacterium
TCATTGCTGACCGTAGTCCACACACTGCCTAAAAATGCGAGTAATAAACCAATACTCACAGGCACATCCATGCCGACTTGGCGATGGGTTAAATCACGCCACGCATTTTTGAAAAACGGCACGGCGGAATACAGCATAATGGGCAAAGTCATCACCAAACTGATCCAGCGAAATAACATTCTAAATTCGTCATCAATGCCCGACCACGAACCCACATACAGCGCGGCGGCGAACATCATTACTTGCATTCCGAGCACGCCTGCAATCCCAATTTGGCGCAATTGCAGGCGGCGTTCACGTTCTAAAACTTCTTGTTGTCGTCTGGGGTCGTAAGGATGGGCAACATAACCAATCAAACTAATCGCTTGTAAAATCTGGCTTAATTGGGTTTCGCGCTCATCCCAGCGCACCCGCGCACGGCGTGAGGAATAATTCACTTGCACATCGAGCACGCCGGGTAAACTGCGAATATGTTTTTCATTCAACCACACGCAGGCAGCACAGGTAATGCCTTCTAAAATCAGCGAAGCTTCACGAATATGTTCGCCTTCTTGGCGCACAAAACGTTTTTGCACGGCGGGATTATCGTAAACGGTGGTTTGTTGCAAAAATTCGGGGACTAAAACTTGTCCTGTGGGCGCATTATCGGTACGAAATTGGTAATAATCGGCAAGCCCTGAACTGACAATTGCCTCTGCAACCGCTTGGCAACCTAAGCAGCACATTTCACGGCTTTGTCCTTGAATGGTCGTAGAAAAATGGCTACCGTCAGGGACAGCTGCGCCACAGTGATAACAAGAAGTTGTTGACATAGAGAATCCGAATAAAAATTTAGGTAATTCTGATGATTTCAGTTAAAATTGTACCAAAGAGCGGGGGTTCGCTTTGAAAAATCTTTAAGGAGAAAATTAAATGGCCGTTGAACTCTATAACGATGGCACACACAAGTGTATCGCGTTTTATGATTTGGTGTCGGGTGAAGGGATTCAAGCTAACCAGTTTTTAGTGGTTGACGGCAACCACTCCGCGCTGATTGATCCAGGTGGTGATCTGATTTATAACGATTTATTTATGCAATCTTATAAATATTTATTTACCAAAAATTTAGAATATGTAATCGGTTCACATCAAGACCCCGATATTATTTCTTCGCTTGATAAATGGTTGGTGGGCAGTGATTGTAAAATTGTTGTGCCTGCTTTGTGGGAACGCTTTGTTCCACATTTTGCAACACCTGGAAAAGTTAAAGAACGGATTATCGGGATTCCTGACAGAGGCATGGATATTTTCTTAGGAAAGTGTTCTTTAAAAGCAATTCCTGCCCATTTTCTTCATTCTGAAGGTAATTTCCAATTTTACGATCCTATCAGTAAAATTCTATTCTCAGGTGATTTGGGCGCGTCGATGGTGACACACAAAGAAAGCGTTCCCGTCGATGATTTTGACTCCCATATTCACGCTATGCTCGGTTTTCACCGTCGCTATATGTGCGGCAATAAAGCCTGCCGTTTCTGGGCAACGATGGTGCGACAATTGGATTTAGAATGGGTTGTGCCACAACATGGTCGTCCTTTCAAAGGCAAACCCATGATTGAAAAATTTATCAATTGGATCGAGACCTTGGAATGTGGTTTAGATTTAATGACCCAAGATCATTATAAAATTCCCTAAACAGCGACTGCATTATTTTAGTTGTTTGCGAAATAAAGAAACCGCCTAATATGTCTCAATATTAGGCGGTTTTGATTTGCATGGGTTTACTACTAAATCGTTTAAATCATCCCTTGCTTAAGGCGCACTTTGTACATAACTTGCAATCGCGGCTAAATCTGCATCAGACATTCCCTTCAACATGCCCATTCCACCCTTATTGCTATTGATAGCACTACGAGTTAGTGAGGCATTTGATGCACTGCGAATTCCAGCGGGTGAACCATGACAACCGCTACAACTGGTATTAAATAAACCTTGTCCTGCGGCGGTGTTGGAAACTGCGGGCGGGGTAACCACGGGTGTAGGAGCAGTCACAACAGGCGCGGGAGGTGTCACCACGGGTTCAGGAACAGTCACAACAGGCGCGGGAGGTGTTGTCACCACGGGTTCAGGAACAGTCACAACAGGTGCAGGCGGCGTAACCACGGGTTCAGGCGTGGTTACAACGGGCGCAGGCGGCGCATTGATAACAGGAACATTAACCACAGGTGTTACAGGTTTCGTAGTGGAATGTTCGTTGTCATTCTCATGATCGTTTTCACGATCATTTTCATGATTATTTTCACGACCGTTTTCTACTTCATTCTTGCCTTCATTTCTCGACTCTGAAGAAGTCGAATTAGTCCCGTTATTCACGGTTTGCCCCAGCGAGTTTTGTACATAGCTGGCGATGTCTGCTAATTCTGCATTGCTCATCCATTGTAACGTGCCCATACCGCCTTTATTGCGCGTAATTGCATCTCGTGTTTGATTTGCATTTGCAGCACTAGAAATGGCACTGGGTGAACCATGACAACTACTACAGTTGTTATTAAACAAACTTTGTCCTGTTGAAGACGTGCCTGTTGTAGAGCTTGTTGTATTAGTGGTGCTATTTCCCGTTTTGATCTTCTCGTCATGGAAACCTGTGTGACTGAGATCATCATCAGGGAAACCATCACGATTATAATCGCGCCCCACATCATCAGGCATTTTCACCGTGAAGTTCATTTGCGCAATATTCCCAATCCAATCCGCTTGATTGTAAGGATTGCCATCGGTACGAGTCAGCACTTGATAAAGCGGATAAACGCCGGGCGTTAATGCGCTGGCGGGCGTATCTAAGAGCGGATAATGCCCTTCAAAATATTG
>JBDKHS010000407.1:0-3845 GCA_039797505.1 Pseudomonadota bacterium
TGAGCACTGCGTCTAATAAAAACGCATAATCATCTAAATACGCATCAAACCGCGCTTGTCCATCTTTATACGTGGCGCGTAAATGTCCATCCACCCACAGCTTTTCACGAATGAAATCCAAGGCTTGTTCTGCCACTTGGATATAATTTTCATTGCCCAAAGCCAAGCCCGCCATTGCCATGCCTTTAATGGTGAGCGCGTTCCACGCCGTCAGAATTTTATCATCGCGCCCCGGTGCAACCCGAGCTTGACGCGCTTTAAATAAAATTGCTCGTGCTTCGCTTAATTTCTGTTCAACAGTTTCGACGCTCAGCGATTGTTTTTTAGCGACTTGTTCGACACTGTTATAGCTGAATAAATGCCAGTAGTGTTCTTCAAAATTGGGCGAGCGGTCTAAACCATAGCTGTAGGCAAACACGCGGTAAGTGTCGGCATCGAGCAAGCTTTTGACTTCTTCGCGCGTCCACACGTAAAACTTGCCTTCTTCGCCTTCGCTGTCTGCGTCAAGACTGGAATAAAAACCGCCTTCCGCATCGCGCATTTCTCGGATAACCCAGTCTGCGGTTTCGCCCAACACCCGCTTAAATAAAGGCTCTTGGGAGATTTGCCAGGCATTGCTCAAATTCACCAAGAAACTGGCGTTGTCATACAACATTTTTTCAAAGTGAGGAATCATCCAAAATTCATCGACCGAATAGCGATAAAAACCGCCGCCGACTTGGTCGTATAAACCGCCGACGGACATCCGCAGCAAGCAATATAAACTCATTTGCAAGCCATCCGTGTCCGCTTCGCCTTGATTAGCAGTCATGGCGTAGTGACGCATTAAACGTTCGACGCTGGGCAATTGTGGGAATTTTGGAGCTTTGCCAAAACCGCCATTTTCAGAATCAAAACTGCGGTCTAATTCTTCCCGTGCGGTGTTTAAGGGCCAAGGGCTGATCTCGTTGCGATCTTGGGGTTCTAAAGAATCTAGTTGTGCTAAAGCTGCCGCTAATGACACATTATGTTCTTCAATTTGCGCACTGTTTTGCTGATAATAGCCTGCAATTTTTTCCAATAAATCCGCAAAAGCGGGTAAACCGTGGCGAGGTTGAGGAGGAAAATACGTGCCGCCGTAAAATGGATAATGCGATTCAGGCGTTAAAAACATGGTCAAAGGCCAGCCGCCAGAACGTTGCGTGATTAAATGGTGGGCGGTTTGGTAAATTTTATCTAAATCAGGGCGTTCTTCACGATCAACTTTGATATTGATGTAATGTTCATTCATCACCGCCGCCGTGGCGGGGTCTTCAAAAGACTCGTGTGCCATCACATGACACCAATGACAAGCGGAATAACCAATGGATAATAAAATCGGTTTCCCTTGTTCCCGAGCGAGGCGTAATGCCGCTTCTCCCCAAGGATGCCATTGCACGGGATTGGTTGCGTGTTGCAGAAGATAGGGGCTGGTTTCATGAATCAGGGCATTATGACCGGGCTTAGACATGGGGTGTTTCCTGAATGGGGAGAAAGTAATGAATTTTCTATTTTAAACTAAATCCCGCTTTAATTCTTGAAAGTGCGCGTTTATCAAAAACCTTATTTATCCACTCGATTCATGTGGTTGGGGGGGAGGGGTATTAAAGTCTGTTTAGAGGGGAGTCCCAAAGTTGCTTTAAAGAAAGCCCCCAACCCCTTAAAGGGGGCTAAACATTAAAGATTGAGTCTTTAAATTCCCCTTTAGGGGATTTAGGGGCTTCTTTAAGCAGTTTAAAAATACTTTGGGACTTTTTTTCAAAGGGGGAGCAATTACTTATTCTTCCACATCCCGCAATAATTCATTTAAACTCACTTTACTGCGTGTTTTTTCATCGACTTGTTTTACAATCACTGCACAATACAAGCTGTATTTCCCATCGCTGGAAGGCAGATTGCCTGAAACTACGACGGAATACGGAGGAATATAACCATAGCTAACTTCACCCGTGGCGCGGTTATAAATCTTGGTGCTTTGCCCCAAATAAACCCCCATCGAAATGACAGAACCCTCGCCCACAATCACGCCTTCCACCACTTCGGAACGTGCGCCGATAAAGCAATTGTCTTCAATAATCGTGGGAGAGGCTTGTAAAGGTTCTAACACCCCGCCAATGCCCACGCCGCCTGATAAGTGCACGTTTTTCCCAATTTGTGCGCAAGAGCCGACAGTCGCCCAAGTATCCACCATCGTGCCGCTGTCCACATACGCGCCAATATTCACATAAGAAGGCATCATCACCACATTGGGCGCAATATAAGAACCTTTACGCGCCGTGGCAGGTGGCACCACGCGCACGCCCAGCTCACGGAATTCGCGAGAACTTAAGTCTGCAAATTTGGACTGCACTTTGTCGAAATAATTGGTAAAACCGCCTTTGATGAAATAATTATCTTCCAAGCGGAAAGACAGCAACACCGCCTTTTTAACCCATTCATTTACCAACCATTTGCCATCCAATTTCTCAGCAACGCGAATTTTGCCCTGATCTAGTAAATCAATCACATCGCTGACCGCTTCAACGATTTTCCCCTCTGCTTGGCGGGGGGAAAGATTGGCGCGATCTTCAAAAGCTTTTTCGACAATCGCTTGTAATTTTTCTAATTTCATTTGGAACTCCTTATTTTTGTTAAGTTTATGATAAAGCTAACTGCGCCCCCAACCCCCTAAAGGGGGCTAAACACTAAAAATTTAAAGATTTTTTATCTTTAAAAGTCCCCTTTAGGGGATTTAGGGGCGCAGTAAAATTCTTAATAGCGACGCAACAATTCCCGCATCCGTTCAGCGGCGGTAATGCAATCATCCAAAGTAGGCACTAATGCCATGCGGATGTAATTTTTCCCCGCATTCAGTCCATGCGCTTCACGCGACAAATAACTGCCCGCCAGCACCGTTACATTTTGTTCTGCATATAAATCGCGGGTAAATTGTTCGTCAGAAACGGGCGTATTAATCCACAAGTAAAAACTCGCGGGCGGGCGTTGCACAGGTAAAATCGGATATAAAATTTCCAGCACAGCCGCGAATTTTTCTCGGTATAAACGCCTATTTTCTGCAACATGTGCCTCATCTTCCCATGCCACCACGCTGGCAGCTTGCACCGCTAAAGACATCGCGCAGCCGTGATAAGTGCGATACAGCAAAAAGCTTTTTAACACTTCCGCATCGCCCGCGACAAAGCCTGACCGTAAACCGGGCGCGTTGGAACGTTTAGAAAGGCTATGAAATACCACACAGCGTTTAAAATCATTGCGTTGCAAACTGTGACAGGCTTGCAGCAAGCCGATGGGGGGATTCAATTCATCTTCATAGAGTTCTGAATAACACTCATCTGCCGCAATGATGAAATCATATTCATCCGCTAAATGGATTAATTTTTGTAGCGTGGCAAGGTCTAACACACTGCCGCTGGGGTTGCCGGGCGAGCAAATATACAGCAATTGGCAGTTTGCCCAGACTTCGGGCGGCACGCTGTCGAAATCGGGCAGGAAATTATTTTCTGCTACACAATTGATGAAATAGGGTTGCGCCCCTGCCAACAAGGCCGCGCCTTCATAAATTTGATAAAACGGGCTGGGCATCAACACCGTGGGCTGTTTGGCAGTGCGGTCGATAACCGCTTGGGCAAAGGCAAATAGGGCTTCGCGTGTACCATTCACAGGCAAGACTTGCTGCGCGGGGTTGACGCTGTTGGCGGGTAATTTGAAACGGCGTTCTAACCAGCCTGCAATACTTTGGCGTAAATTGTCCGCGCCTAAAGTCGTGGGATATTTGGCTAGCCCTTGAAAGGCAGCTTGATGCAAAGCCTCGACAATAAAAGCGGGCG
>JBDKHS010000408.1:0-3057 GCA_039797505.1 Pseudomonadota bacterium
CCGCCGCAACGCCAACGTTATTTGGCAGAAATTGCCGACACTGTGCGCGGCTATCACAAAACTATTAAAACCCAAGCGCACATTGCCCGCGAACGCCAACAACTGTATGCCACACAAAAAATGCTGCAACACTGCGGCAAAGATGCCAGCAATTTAGACGAGTTAATTCGCCAAAAAGAAGACAGTTTGGACGTGCACGCCCGCAAATTATTGGACATGTGGGAGACGGTCAAACAGAATTTCACGGGCGATGAATATGTCGTTAAAATCCGCAATAAAGAAATTCGCACCAAACTCAACAGCAGTTCTTTGTCAGGCACGAAAATTCCCAAAGTCGCGCTGCCGAAATACACCGACCACGGCGAATTATTAACCTGGATGATGAAGGAAAATGTGCCAGGCAGCTTCCCGTATACCGCTGGCGTGTTTGCGTTTAAACGTGAAAATGAAGACCCGACCCGCATGTTTGCTGGCGAAGGCGACGCATTCCGTACTAACGCACGTTTTCGTTTCCTGTCTAAAGAATCGCCCGCCAAACGTCTTTCCACCGCTTTCGACTCGGTGACTTTATACGGCTGTGACCCCGCGCCGCGCCCCGATATTTATGGCAAAGTCGGTAATTCTGGAGTGTCGATTGCGACTTTAGACGATTTGAAAGTGTTATACAGCGGCTTTGAACTCTGCAATCCCAACACGTCAGTTTCGATGACGATTAACGGCCCCGCGCCTGCGATTTTGGCGATGTTTTTAAATGCCGCTGTCGATCAACAAATTGAAAAATTCGAGTCTGACAACAAACGCCAACCCACTGATGACGAGATTGAAAAAATCAAAGCATGGGTGTTGGAAAATGTGCGCGGCACAGTGCAAGCGGATATTCTCAAGGAAGACCAAGGGCAAAATACTTGCTTGTTCTCCACCGAATTCAGCTTGAAAATGATGGGTGATATTCAAGAATATTTTGTACATCATCAGGTTAAAAATTTCTATTCAGTCTCAATTTCGGGCTATCACATTGCCGAAGCGGGCGCGAATCCGATTTCTCAATTGGCGTTCACCTTGGCAAATGGTTTCACTTATGTGGAAGCTTATTTAGCGCGCGGAATGCACATTGATGATTTTGCACCGAATTTATCCTTCTTCTTCTCAAATGGCATGGACCCTGAATATTCGGTGATTGGGCGCGTGGCGCGTCGGATTTGGGCGGCGGCAATGCGTTATAAATACGGCGCGAATGAACGCAGTCAAAAACTGAAATATCACATTCAAACCTCGGGGCGTTCTTTACATGCCCAAGAAATGGCGTTCAACGATATTCGTACCACGCTGCAAGCCTTAATTGCAATCTATGACAATTGCAACAGCCTACACACCAACGCCTATGATGAAGCGATTACCACGCCCACCACTGAATCGGTGCGCCGTGCGATGGCGATTCAATTGATTATTAACCGCGAATGGGGCTTAGCCAAAAATGAAAACCCCAATCAAGGCGCGTTTATCATCGACGAACTCACGGATTTAGTCGAAGAAGCGGTGTTGAAAGAATTTGAAAACATTGCCGAGCGCGGCGGGGTGTTGGGCGCGATGGAAACGGGGTATCAGCGCGGCAAGATTCAAGAAGAATCCATGCACTACGAAATGCTGAAACATGATGGCAATTTACCGATTATCGGTGTGAATACGTTCCGTAATCCTGAAGCGGATAATCAACATATTGTGGTTGAATTGGCACGTTCCACTGAAGAAGAAAAACAAAGCCAAATTAAGCGTTTACAAGATTTCCAAACCCGCCACCAAGTGCAGGCGAAAGAAGTTTTAGCACGTTTACAAAAAGCCGCGATTAACAACGAAAACGTGTTTACGGTATTGATGGACGCGGTGCGCTATTGCTCACTGGGGCAAATCACCACCGCGTTGTTTGAAGTGGGAGGCAAATATCGCCGTAGCATGTAAAACTTGTGAAAGTGTTTAGTCCAAAAACTGCAATTATCTTGGACTAAATGCTCAATTAAAGAATAAGTCTTTGAAGCTTTTAGGGGATTCAGAGACTTTTTTCGCATTATAGTCGAAAAACACACATCCCGTTTTCGCCCGTGCAATTTCTTTGCCGCTATCTTTATAGATTACTTGATAAAAGAAATCACAGCCATATTTATTCGGGTCTTGTACGGCGATTCTAACTTCTAAGTTATCGCCTTGATAGGCTTCGGCTTTGTAAACCACGGCGGCATCGGTGATAATCAGCCCCAACCCGTCAATGTTTAGTTCGCTGAAACCGTGGCTTTTCAGCAAGCGAATCCGTGCTTCATGCAGAATTGAAAGCATGGAATCGTTGCCGACATGTGCGCCATAATTAATATAATTAATGGTTACGGGAATATCTGTTGTAAATGAAAATACTGCTGGAAGTTCGAGAATAATTCTTGCCATAATAAGAAACCTGCTGTAAAAATGACTTGTTTAATCGGATTAAACACATTATTATAAAACTGTATTAGATTTCAAGCACTCGATAATAAATACTTGCTTATATACTGTTTATTCACACATTTAATTGATAAGCCCCTATGCTGATAGACCCTAAAAACTCCTGTTTACTCGTGGTTGATGTGCAAGAAAAGCTGGTTCATGCGGTACATGATTCAGTGCAATTAATTAATAATTGTCTTTGGCTGCTCAATGTCGCGAATCGTTTGCAAATTCCGACACTTATTTCTGAACAATATCCCCGTGGTTTGGGAAAAACGATTCCTGAATTATTATCTCTCGTTCCCACTAAACAGGTCATGGAAAAAGTCCATTTTTCCTGCGCTGCTTCCCCCAGTTGTGCCATGCTTTTGGAAAAAGTTGCAGTGCGTCAATTCGTATTAATTGGGATTGAGTCGCATGTTTGCGTGCTACAAACCGCTATTGGCTTATTGGAAGCAGGTTATCAGGTGTTTGTGGTGGCGGATGCGGTTTCTTCACGCAGTGCGCAAGATAAAGAACTTGCCTTGGCAAGAATGCGGGCGTTGGGTGTGCAAGTCGTCAGTCGAGAAATGGTATTTTTTGAAT